>VXRC01000045.1:0-71882 GCA_009838645.1 Gemmatimonadota bacterium
CCGCATCACCCCGGCCACGGACAGGGGGGGGGGGGGTTTCTGCAGGGGTTTGAGGTAGACGCCGACGCCCAGGTCCTCACGGACTTCCCGGCCCACGTGCACCTGCCAGAAACGGCCGTTGATGTCGTAGGGCGGATCGGTGGTCCAGAGGGTCATAATCATCTGGATTGCCTCGCCCACCATGGCGCCGGAGTCCTCGGGCCGGATCCCGAACATCTCCAGGTCGGTCGGAATCGCGCCTGGACCGAAGCAGATGTTCAGCCTGCCGTGGGAGAGATGATCGAGGAAGGCCAGGCGGCCGGCCACATGGGCGGGATGGTGGTAGGGCAGGCATACGGGCGCGGCACCGAGCCGCATGCGGCTGGTAAGCCCCAGGGCCTTGCCGATGAAGATCTCGGGCATGACGATGTTCTCGTAGCTCGACGAGTGGTGTTCGCCGATCCAGAACTCGCTGAAACCGAGCTCCTCCGAACGCACCAGCAATTCCATGTCTTCGTCGTAGCACTGTCCCGGCGGCTTGGCCGGGTCGTGCACCGGCATGAGGAACATGCCATAGTCGATCATTTCGAGCTCCCTTTTCTCATTGAGTTCCGGACCGGCTCGGTTGTGGCTCGCTGCCCGGGTTACAACAGTTCCTGACTGTCGCGCGTGTCCCCGGTGGTTACAACAGTCCCTTGCGGCGCTTGTTTTTTATGGTTTTATCCACGAATCCGGGTCCGCACATAGCGTCGAATCCGCTGCCCGGAAACCGCGCGGCCCATGCATAGACGGCGTTGATCCGTGCTTCGTCGCCGCCGAAGGCGGAGGGCTCGGCCCGTACCGCGTCCAGTGCTTCGATGACGGCGTCCGCCATTCGGTTGTAGAGCCGGTCGGACCAGTCGGGCGCCGGTGCGTCGTCCCCCGGACCGCTATCCACCGCGCCTCCGTGCCCCGTATCGCCGCCCGAACCGTCGTCCCGGCGCGCTTCCTGGTACCACGCCATGGCGTTGAACTGGACCGTTCGCGACCGGGGATAGAAGGAACACATCAGGTTCCAGGGATCGCCTTCCCGTTCCTGGTCGCCCGACGCCCGGAAGTCGGAACGGAGGAGGACGGAAGGGATGTCGAGCATCTTGGCCATCATGAACTCCACCACCGTGCCCGAGTCCAGGTCCGTCCCGTCGAAGTTGAAAAGCCCCAGGTCGCAAGCCATCACCTGCATGAGGTCCTGGTTACGGATGTCGACCATGCGTTCCGACGCCTGTTCGAGGTCCTGGGGCAGGACGCAGGCGTAACGCCCTCCGGACCGGCGGTCGACAGCCCCGGCCAGGAGTTCGTTCCCGGCGAGGTGCTTGTGATCGAAGAGATCGCCGGCGAAGTACACGGTGTAGGTCGTCATGCGCTGCCGCTGCCCGAAGGGTTCTCCAGATCGCGTCCAGTATGACGCTTACCGATTTCGGCCGCCTCAAAGCTACAGCCCGAGACCATCACGCCCTCGTCGATTCGGTCGGTCACGTTCTCGGGCGTCGCCCCGTCCAGGAAGGCGACGCCGTTGGCCTTGCAGGCCTTGAGCACCGTGGTCCGCGCGGCGATCATCTCCGGCGGGTAAGGCGGGTCGTGGCGGTCCGGGTACCCGAAGGACATTCCCATGTCGCCGGGACCCCATTCGGCGAAGGCGATGCCGGGTACGGCGAGGCTTTCGTCGACGTTGGCCAGGGCGCGCTGGTTCTCGATCTTGAGACCGAGCATCAGCTCCCCATCCGGGTTCAGGGGCCAAACGTCGGCCTTCATCACGTATTCCGGCACGGGAAGTCCCCAGCTGCGCGCGGCAAAGCCCTGGCCCCCCGAGCCGCGCTGGCCCACTTCGAGTCCGTCGCCCACGTCCCGGGTATGGAAGGGGTAACGGGCGGCTTCCACGAAGGCCCGCACGGCGCCCGGCGTCTCCGCGTGACACAGCAGGAGACCGTGGACGCCCAGCGCCAGGAGCTGCTTGACCATCCAGGCGTTCGCCCGCATGACCGCCTCGCTGGTCCCGTTCGTGGGCAGCGTGACGATGATGCAGGGCGTCAGATGTCCGGTAGGCGCGGGACCGCCGTCCGCCAGCCCGGTCATGAAGGCCTTGAGACTCGGCAGGTCGAAGAGGCCGTGTTCCATTTCGACGACGAGGTAGTCCTCCCATCTCCCGGAGGTTTCGACGCCTTTTTCGTAACTCAGTTCGCCGGCGCCGCCGTAGTAAATGGGCTGACCTCGCTTGAGCAGTTCGACGGCACGGTTTACGGTGGACATTTCGTAGTCCTCTCTGCAAGTCGTCTGTACGTCAATTCTGAATACCAGCCGCGCTCATAGTTTCAACGAACGATGCGCTTCAAGGCAGGTCGTAGGGCAGACTGTCCAATTGGCCCGTATCTTCGGCCAGACCCTTGAGGTTCTCCGCCGCCATACGCGTGAGCGGAACGCCTTCGCGGCGGGAGATGGCCTCGCTGTCGTATTCCATTTCGCCCGGAACATAGGTGCGTTCCACCCCGGCGGCTTTCGGCGCTTCCCGCATGCGGCGGACAAGTTCGTCGATGCGATCGTAGTAGTCGTCCAGCGGCATCATGGCGCCGATGTCGATGGCCATGAAGGTGTGTCCCTCGTCGCAGGTGTCGTCCGAGACCTTGGACCAGGACAGGATGTCGGTCGTGACCCCCGCGCCGGCAAGCACCCCGGCCAGGGATTCCACCAGCAATGCCAGGCCATAGCCCTTGTGCGCACTGAAAGGCGTCAGGGCGCCGGTGACAGTGTATACGCCGGGATCCGTCGTCGGAAGCCCTTCCGCATCGGTGAGCCATCCCTCCGGGAGCGGTTCGCCGCGGGCCTGGTACGAGGCCACCTTGCCACCCGCCACCGTACTCATGGCGATGTCCAGCACGATGGGCGGCTGGGACCGGGCCGGGACGGCGTAGGAGAAGGGATTGTTGCCGATGGCCGCGCCGCGTCCGCCGGGTATGTTCATGACGACGTCAGTATTGCTCATGGCGACGCCGATCATGGGCCGGTCCGCGTTTTCGACGGCCATGACCGTGTAGGCCGATGCCGCGCCGAAGTGGTTGCTCCGGCGTACCGTGGCCATGCCGATCCCGCACGCTGCGGCCTTGTCCATGGCCACCGTCATGCCACAGTGCGAGGCCACCATGCCCACGGCCCGGCGGGCGTCGATCCGCGCCCAGGCGGGACCGTCGTCCATGACTTCCGGTACGGCGGTTACATCGATCCCGCCGTCGCGCATCAATTGTACGTATCGCCTCAACGCGACCGTTCCGTGCGTGAAGATCCCGCGCATGTCGGTGCGGATAAGGACATCCGCCGTCAGCCTGGCGTCCGCCCTTGAGAGTCCCGCCGCGGCCATCGCCGATGTACAGAAGTCCGCGAGCGGTTCGGGCGCCGTACGCAGGACGTAGAGTTGATCTTCCGATGAAGTCCGGCGGGAATCGGTAACCAGTCCGATGCCTTTCTGAAGGCGTGCTTAACCGTCGCCGCGGACTCCGGCGGCGACCCTTTCGAAACCACTGATCAGGTAGCTGTAGTCGCAGTCAACCTGTATCCAGTCTACGCCCCGGCTGCTCCAGCGACGGCCGAAGGCGTACTGCGATCCCATGCCCATGCCGATGGAAAGGCCCGCCTCGTGCCCCACGTCGATGATCCGCTCCATGGCGGCCACGATCTCGTCGTCTTCGAGCCGCCCCAGGGTGCCCATGGAACCGCTCAGATCCACGGGCCCGATGACCAGGCTGTCCAGGCCGGGTATGGCCGCGATGGCCTCCAGTTCACGGTAGGCCTCTGCATGTTCGATCTGGACCGAGACGAAGAGGTCCCGGTTCATGTCGTCGACATAGGCGTCGAAATCAGCAAACGCCCGTCCGTAGTTCGACGGGCGATGGGGGCCGAAACCCCGGTCTCCCGCGGGCGGGTATCGACAGGCGTCGACCACGCCTCGCACCTCGGCGGCGGAACGGACCTGCGGGACGACGATCCCGGGCGCGCCGGCGTCCAGGATGGGCTTGACATGCCCTATGGCGCTGGAAGGCACGCGGACCAGCGCGGCGGTACCCCCCGCACGCGCAGCCATCAGATGCCTTGTGACCGTCTCCAGGTTCATCGCCGTGTGCTCGGTGTCGATCCAGATGAAGTCGGCCGAATCGCACAGGGCCTCGGTCACGGCCGGATCTGTGAAGGTCACGGCGGGACCGAGACACAGTTCACCGCCGGCCAGCCGATCTCTGAATGCGCTGATTTCCCTGGAAAACAATCGTACTCCCTGGACGATGCTATGTCGCCACGGTCCCTAGACCGCACCTTTCTGCCAGGGGCCCCAGATGGCGTAAGTCAGCCCGGGCCGCTGCATGTTGACGAAGAGCGTTTCGCCGTCCGGGCTGAAGGTCGCCCCGGCGAATTCGCCCCGGTAGGCGATGCCGGCCACGTCACGAGCCACATCGAATACCCGTCCGTCCTTCGTCAGGCCCCGGATGTGCTGAATGCCGTTCCGGTTGTCCTCGCACACGATCAGGCCGCCGCGGGGACTCACGCAGACGTTGTCGGGCGCGGCCATGAGCGAGGCGTCGGGCGATTCGAACAGGAGCGTCAGCTCGCCTTCGTCGTCACTTTCGGGGCGGTATTCCCATACCTGTCCGAGGCCTTCGTCGCCCCCGGTAGTCGCCGTGAAGAAGATGCGTCCGTTGCCGTGCCAGCACCCTTCCAGGCGGTCGAAGGCGGCGCCGCCCTTGTCAGCCCCCTCCTGGTACACCAGGTGATTGTCCAGACCTGCCCCCGCGGGATCAGGATCTTCGATCTCGACCCAGATAACGGGCAGGGCATTGCCCATGGTCTGGCCATCGCGCGTGTCAAATCCGGGCCTGTCCTTGACGGCAAGCATGCGCAGGCGTCCTCCCCGGGCAAGCTCGCTGGGGTGATCGGGGATGTACTGGAAGAATCCGCTCGGATTGTTGTCTTCGGTCTCGTACACGATACCGGAGGCCGGATCGACGGCGATGGCCTCGTGGACGAACCGTCCCATCCCGGTCAGAGGCTCGGCCGCCACGCTCTCCTCGGCGTGAACCGGCACTTCGAAGCAGTACCCGTGCTCCTTGTCGTACCCGCCCAGATACTGGAGCCAGCGCGCACTGAAGAACCGGTCCGTGCCCATCGTAGTCTCTTCACAGGTGATCCAGGACCCCCAGGGCGTGGGGCCGCCGGCGCAGTTATGAAGCGTACCGCCCACGCTGACGAAATCGCGGACCAGTTCGCGCGTCCGTGGATCTACAATGAGCGTGGTGACGCCGCCGGGCGCCGTGGGATCGTAGGCCGCGTCCCGGTTGCCGATGGCTTCCACCGGTTTACCCGTATTTATCTCGTGGTTTCTCAGGAGCCGAACCATCCCGTCCATGGGAAAGGCGGCCATGCCGTCGTGGGCGGGCGGCGTGGGATGGCCGTCCGACATGAGCCCGCCTTTCTTGCCGAAAACGGTATAGGAGAATCCCTGCGGCAGTTCAAGCATGGTCTCCCCCGTGTTTTGCGAGGGCACGGGAAAAAGGGGTCCGTATCCCCCTTCCCCGCGGGGCGCAACCAGGTGGGCGTACCCGTCGGCCATGGCTCGAGCGCGCCGGGCGATCAGGCCCTGCAGTGCCGTGGCGCCGACGGTCAGCGCGCTAGCGGATATGGCGGTGTTTCGAATGAAGGAACGGCGGGTCAGACGGGACACTTTCGAGGATCTCCTTTATTGATCATACTGCGATGGCGGCGATTACCTGCGACAGCAGCGATAATCCAGCGACAACACCGAAGCGCGAGGACGGATCGGGTCACAATCGGATCACGAAATGAATCGCTAGGCAATGTAGTCATTCCAACCCGCAAAAGCAAGACGCGTTACGTGGTATTTCACGTCCTGCTTCAACCGAATTTGATGAAGACGAGTCCGGCGACGATCATCAGCACCGAACCCACTTTCAGCGCGGTGACGCGCTCCTTGAGAAAGACGAATCCCAGCACGGCTCCGAGCACCACGGCGAACTCCCGCAGCGCGACGATGTAGCCGACCTGCCCCACGGTCATGGCGAAGAGAATCATCAGGTAGGCGGCCGTGGATCCGATGCCGATCAGCGCCGCGGGCCGCCAGGTCTCCGCGAATCCGCGCCACCGGATCCCCAGGTGACGGACCGCGACGAAGGGCGTGGCGAACAGGGCGCTCAAAAAAAACATGCCGAAGATGTATACGACGGGATGGACGATACTCACGCCCACCTTGTCGACGAGGGAGTAGCTCACGATCGTGGCGCCCACCACCAAGGCGGATGCGAATCCGCGGTTGACGGCCCTCGTGTGCCGGAAGACCGATACCCCCATCAACAGAATGCCGAAGCAGATCAGGCCGATGCCGGCCACCCCCATCGGCGTCAGTTCCTCACCGAGCAGCAGCCAACCGAGGAATCCTGTGAGTCCGATGCCCGATCCCCGGGCGATGGGGTAGACCAGAGAGATCTCTCCGTGTTCGTAGGCCCGAGCCAGGAACAGAAAGTAGAAGGTATGGATGACGCCGGTGGCGAGCACGTAGAACCATCCGGCTTCCAGCATGGAGATGAATCCCGCGGGCCCCATTCCAGAGGCCACGATCGCCACGAAGGGCAGAAGGAACAGGCAGCTGATCCAGAGGGACCACCAGAAGACGGTCAGATTCCCAGAGCTGCGCCGGGCGACGAAATTCCACGTGGCGTGCAGGACGGCGGACAGCAGAACGAAGACGAAGAGGTCAGTGGGCATGGACGGGTAAGTTGAACCGGCAAACACGCCTGTCAACGGTTTTATGGTGGCTTGACAGGCACTCGGTGCACGGCTAACTTTTTCTTCCGGAATGCATTTGTTACAAGCATCTCCTTTTGCGAAAGACAGTCGTATCCAATTCCAGTTTTTCGTATAGCACTGCCCTCATTCCTTCCAACCACCGAAAGGAACCCCCGATGCCCCTGAAATTCGCGTACCTGGGCCTCTGGCACAGCCACGCCGGCATGCATATCCGCGACGCCGCGAGCCGGCCGGACGAGTTCCAGCTCGTCGGCGCATACGAGCCGGATCCCGCGATCCGGAACACGAAGCTGGGTGACTGGGTGGCGGACCTGCCGGACATCCCCGTCTTCGATTCGATCGAGCAGGCGTTGGACAGCGATGCGGAAGCGATCATCTGCGAGGGCCGCGTCTCGGAGAACCTGGACTACGCCGAACGGGCGCTCGCGGCGGACAAGCACGTGCTTCTCGAGAAGCCGGCGGGCGTGGACATGGCCCAACTCGAGCGGCTGCACGACACGGCGCGTCGCAAGAACCTGCACCTCCAGATGGCCTACATGTGGCGATATAATCCTGCGGTCGCCGAAATGATCCGGCTCTGCAGGGCCGGCGCGCTGGGCGATCCCTTCTACTTCAGGGGGCACATCCCGAAGCCCATGGGGTACCACGCCAGGCTGGTGGAGGAACTCGACCGGTACAAGGGTTCCCTCTATTTCGAGATGGCCGGGCACCTGGTCGACATCATGGTGACGTTTATGGGCGAGCCACGGCGGGTGGACGCCACGTTCGGGCAATTCCACGGCGAACGAAAGCACGTGGACAACGCGGTGGTCGTCCACCGGTTCGACGGCGGCGGCCTGGGGACGATCGACACCGCGTCCATGCACGTGGAGAGCGGGCTGACCCGGCGTATCGAGTTATACGGGGCCCGGGGCACGGCCATCCATACCCCGATCGGTTCGAACAACCTGACGCTTTCGCTGGCGGATGCCTTCGAAGGCTATGCGGCGGGATGGCAGGAGGTCACCGTTCCCACGCCGCCGGGACCGCCTTCGCTGCTGACCGAACTCGCGGCCTGTATATCCGGCGCGAAGGAGCCGGACTATACCCTGGACCACGATATGGCGGTGCATCGCACCCTCTTCGCGGGGTGCGGCATCACCGATGGTTCGGCGATGACGGACGTGCCGCATTCGGTAAAAAGCGGTTGACAGTAGCCGCGAATTCCGTATATTAATGGATAGACGACGCGGGGTGGAGCAGTCTGGTAGCTCGTTGGGCTCATAACCCAAAGGTCGGAGGTTCAAATCCTCCCCCCGCTACTTTGATCGATCAGGGGCGGTTCCCGGACCGCCCCTGTTTTTGTTTGTGCCGCTTCCGCCGTCTGGACCGCACGGCGTTGGGTCGCTTGTGGCAAGAGATCCGCGGTGAAACGCCCCAGACCGATCATACCTGAAACTTGTGGCAAAGGAACCCCGATGGCTGAAATGACCGGCTACCGGTACATCGCGGAGATGCTGCGCGGCTACGGGATCAGGGCCGTCTTCCACGTTCCCTACGTTCTGGACGGCGCCCTCGTGGAGATGGAGAAACTGGGCATCCGGCGGATCCGGTGCCATTCCGAGAAGGCCGCCGCGTACATGGCGGACGGTTACGCGCGGGTCGCCCACGGTCCCGGTATCGCCATGGCGCAGTCCGTGGGCGCGGCCAATCTCGCCGCCGGGCTCCAGGACGCCTGGCTTGCGTGCTCCCCGGTCATCGCCGTAACGGGCCGGTGGATGCCCCACTACCTATACCAGCAGGCCTACCAGGAGATCGACCACCGCCCCCTCTACGATCCGGTCACCAAGTTCAATGCCTACGTGGACGGCGTGGAACAGATCCCCTTCCTGCTGCGCCAGGCCTTCCGCGAGGCCACCACGGGCGCGCCCCGTCCGGTCCACCTGGACTTTCTGGGCCTGTCCGGCGATCTCGCGGCGGGGTCGAAGCTCGACGCCGAGGTGACCGTGGAGCCGTCCTTCGCCCGGTATCCGGCCTTCCGGCCCGAACCGGAACCGGGTCGTGTCGCGGATGCGGCGCAGCGCATCGCGCGGTCGCAGCGGCCGGTACTGGTTGCGGGGGGAGGGGTCACCGCATCGGGCGCGAAGGCCGAGGTGGTCCGGTTGGCGGAGAAGCTCTCCGTCCCGGTGGCGACTTCCCTGAACGCCAAGGGGGCGACACCGGAGAACCACCCATTATCCGCAGGCGTGGTGGGCACCTATTCCCGCAAGTGCGCCAACGAGATCGTTTCGGAGGCGGACCTCGTGATCTTCGTGGGCAGCCATACGGGCGGGCAGGTCAGTCACTTCTGGCAGATTCCCCGGCAGGGGACGCCGGTCATACAGATCGACGTGGACCCCGCCCAGATCGGCCGCAACTATCCCGCCGAAGTCGCCATCCAGGGCGACGCGAAGGCGACGCTGGAACGCCTCATCGAGGTCGTGGCCCCGGTCTTGGACCGAACGGCCTGGACAGAGCGCGTGCGCGTACTCGTCGACCAATGGCGGGGCGAATTCGACGATCTGCTCAAGTCTGATGCCGTACCCATCCGCCCCGAACGTCTGTGCCGCGAAATCACCGAATTCCTCCCACCCGACGCCATCCTCCTTTCGGACACGGGCCATGCCGGCATGTGGACGGGCGCCATGATCGAGATCACGAACCCGGGACAGACGTACCTTCGCTGCGCCGGGTCCCTGGGCTGGGCCTTCCCCGCGGCCATGGGCGCGAAGTGCGCGGCGCCGGACCGTCCCGTCATCTGCTTCACCGGCGACGGCGGATTCTGGTACCATCTCGGGGAACTCGAGACGGCCGCCCGATTCGGGATCAACACCGTCACGGTGATCAACAACAACCGGTCCTTCAACCAGTGCCGGGACGCTTTCGAAGATGCGAGCGGCGGGCGGGACCAAGATTCAGACGACCTGTGGGTCTTTGAAGACATCGATTTCGCCGGGGTGGCCAAATCCATGGGATGCAAAGGGATACGCGTGGAAGAACCGGAGCGGATCCGGCCGGCTCTTGAAGAAGCGATGGCGGCCGACGGACCGGTTGTCGTAGACGTGGCCACCGATATCGACGCCATGGCGCCGAAAGCCTACGTACCGGAATAGAACGGGCGATTGTCTTTACCGAATCGTGGTCCATATCACGCATCGTTCACGATGGTCCGTCGGACGCCCAGTCCACGGACGCCCTCCCTCCGGGCATCCCAGCCTTCCACAGAAACTGTTTCCTGTTTGTCAAATAGTTAGTACATTACAATCAAACAGCGACGCTTTCTCAGCATTTCCAGAATCCAATACTGGCTATTACGCGATTCCAAAGGCAGGAGGTCTACCATGCGCTGTCTGGTATTCGCATTTGCCATGATTTTCGCCGGATGCTCGTCGTACACCCAGCTTGGATCTGGCGGATCCGGCGACTCGCGCGGTTCAAGCACGGCGGACGGTTCGGAAACGACAGTAGTCTGGCTGGACAGCCAGGGCGCGTTACCATCGGTCGGGTACTTCGACGTGCAGACCATCTTCAACGTGTCTGAACTGGGGCCCGGTTCCTACATACGCGTCGCGGCCATCCACATCACGGGGACGGCGCGGGAGGCCCTCGTCAATAAGTTGCGGCTGAGCGCATCGCAGATCGGGGCGAACAGGCTGCTCATCGTCAAGGTGGAGGAGACCAAAGAGGAAGTCTCGCTCTATTCCGAACTCGAGAACGTGGCCCGGTTTTTCTCCGGAGAGAAAGCAGACGCGGACCTGAGCAACGAAGCCTACACGCTCAGGATCGACGCGATCGCGATCCGGCAATCGGATGACCTGACAAACATTCTTCCAACCCGACAAGGGCAGGACTGGCCAACCGTCTATCGACCCCGTTCGTCCTATGATCGGCCGACCGTTTATCGGCCCCGCCGGCCCCGCCGGCCCTATGACCGGCCGACCGTCTACCGACCGCCTCGACGGGATAACCGTCCGATGGCGAAGCCGCCACGACGGGATGACCGGCGACCGGTGAATCCGCCGACACCAAAGGATGAACCGCCGATCGTAGCGCCGCCCCCTCCGAAGGATGACCGTCCACCCGACAGGACGCCTCCACCGAGGGACGAACCGCCCGAGATGAAACCGCCGCCACCACCTCCGGAGGAAGACAGGTCGTCCCGTAAGCAGCCCCGCATGAAGACCCATCGGCCTTGATACGGTAAGGTCAGAAACGGGCACTTTCCGCGTCGGGGAGGATGCCGCCTTCATCCCTGGGCAGGACCGAAAGGGGCAGGGCAATAGAGGAGCCCGCATCGACCGGGAGCGTGATCCCCGTGATCCAGCGGGATTCGTCGCCGGCCAGGAAGGCGGCCGCGTTGGCCACGTCCCAGGCCGTGCCCTCGGTACCCAGCGGCGTGGAGCGCCGCCGGAGTTCCCGGTGCGCGTCCGAGAGTTCGGCGGTGAAGGACCCGTGTAGGTGCCCAGGGGCGATGCAGTTCACGCGGATCCCGTCCTTGCCGTGCTGTACCGCCATGTTGATGGTCAGGGCGATGACCCCGCCCTTGGAAGTCTCGTAGGCGACGTTGTACGACCATCCGCTCCGGAATCCGTCGATGGACGCCACGTTGATGATGGATCCTCCCCCGGAATCCATCATTGCCGGTATGGCGAACCGGCTTGCGAGCATCATGGCCTTGAGGTTCACCGCCATGATCTCGTCCCAGTGCTCCTCTTGCACGTCCACCACCGTACCCGGATGGCTGAGACCCACGTTGTTGAAGAGGATGTGCAGCCCGCCGTACCGGTCCACCGCGGTCTCGGTCATGGCCCGGCAGTCCGCCGACCGGGTCACGTCCCCGGCGAAGACCGACGCCGTGCCCCCTTCTTCCTCGATGACGGCCAGCGTCTTTCCGGCGTTCTCCGCGCTTCGGTCCGCCAGCAGCACCTTCGCGCCTTCTCGGGCGAGGAGCACGGCGGTCGCCTGCCCGGTGCCCGCCACGTCGCTATGCGCGCCCGCGCCCGTCACGACGGCCACCTTGTCGTCCAGACGGGGTTTACGAGGGTTCATCAGAAGATCTCCGCGCCGCCCGCCACCACCAGGTCCACGGCCGTGAGGTAGTCCGATTCCGGTGAGGCCAGGAAGGCCACCGTTTGCGCCACGTCGTCGCTCCGGGCCACCCGTCCCAGGGGTGAAATACCGGCCTTTTCCTGGATAAACGCCCTGTGGGCTTCGCTGTTCTTCCACGATGTGCCCTGGACGGCGCCGTCGGATACGGCCTCTTCGATGAATCCCAGGCGCTCGGTATCGACCGCGGTAGGCGATACCGAGTTGACGTTGATCCCGTGGGGACCGAGTTCCTGCGCCAGGGCCTGGGTGAACCGGATGATGGCCGCCTTGGACGCGCAGTAGGCCGAGAACCGCTTCCTCCCGATCCTGCCCGACGTGGAGGCGAGGTTGATGATCTTGCCGCCCACACCCCGCTCGATCATGTGGCGCGCAGCGGCCCGGCACATGAGGAACACGCCCTTTGCGTTGACGTTCATCTCCTTGTCCCAGGCTTCCTCTTCCATGTCGACGACGAGCACGCGGTCCTTGCCCGGCAGGGAGCCGGCGCCGTTCACGAGGATGTCGATGCGGCCGAACCGGTCGATCCCCCCGGAAACGAGCCGTTCCACCTGGTCGGCCTGCGAGACGTCGGCCAGGATGGCCTCCGCGCTGCGCCCCGCCGCCTCGATCTCCCCGACCACGGAGGGCAGCCCCTGCCATTCCGACGAGTCGCCGGGATAGGGATTTGCGACCCGGTCGCTGACGATGACGTCGGCGCCTTCCTTCGCGAGCCGCGTGGCGACGGCCCGGCCGATGCCACGTTCCCCACCCGCGCCGGTGACCAGGGCGGTTTTGCCGTGCAGGTTGTACATTATTGACCTTCTGGACGGATCACTCGAGTTCTGTTTCAGACGCTCAGCAGATCTGCGAAGAAACCAATCACGCCGTAAACCGCACCTGGAGACCCAGGGCACGCACGATACGAACTACCGTGGAGAATGCGGGATTGCCGTCCTCCGACAGTGCTTTGTACAACCCTTCCCGGCTCATTCCAATCTCACGGGCCAGCCAGCTCATGTTCCCCGAACGGGCGATATCGTTCAGGGCGGCACGTATCAGGCTGCCATCTCCTGGATCTTCTTTCGCGCATGCTTCCAGGTAAAGACGAGCGTCTTCCAAGGTGCGCAGGTGCTCCGTCACTTTCCACTTTGAAAATGAAATACTCATTTCCACCTCCAACCTCTCGCCAGCCTGACGGCGTAATCTTGCCCAGTGATCCTCACTCGCCCTCTCTCCGCGGCCTCACCACGGTTTCGCCGTCGTCTTCCACGATGGGGTGGTGGTAGATGTAGGGCGGTTCCAGCACGGCGCGCTGGGCCTCGGTGAGCTCCGAGGTCCATTCGGGCAGGTTTGTTTCGTAGATGCCGCCGGCGTAGTGCAGGTACTTGGGCGTGTACCGGTACAGGGCGACCCGCCGGTCGTGCTTGCCGTGCCAGGGCAGGGTGCCGTGGGCGGTGGCCTCGTTGAAAATCACCAGGTCGCCGGCCTTCTGTACGATGTGATGGACCAGGTTCTGGTTGGCCTCCCAGGTCAGGATGTCGTCGGGACAGGGGAAGTTTGCCTTGTGGCTGCCCGGGATGACGCAGAGCCCGCCCGCGCCGAGATCCACGTCCGCCAGGGCGAACTGGCAAACGATAAGCCCCGAGCGCATGCGGCCGTTATGATAGTGGTAGTAGCGGGATCCGTTGAAAGTCGCGTTACCGGAGCCATGGATCTTTAGCCCCTCGCAACCCGCTTCGGCGACCAGCACGTCGACGCCGTGGTCAAGCTTCCAGCCGCGGCCGAAGAGGGTGTTGAGATAGGGTATGATCTTCGGATGGGCCAGGAGGTCGCGGAAGGGCTGGCACCAGGGCTGCGGCCAGGTGAGCATGCCCTCGTAGTGGCGGAAGGGGGCGTACTTGCCTTCGAAGGGCCTGCCCCGCCAGTCGCCGCTGAGTTCGTTGGGTCCGTCGTAGGAACCGAGCCGGTCGGGATTGGCGTCGAGGGCCGCGTTCAGTGCCTGTACTTCGTCCCCGTCCAGGAAACCGCGCACGTGAAGAAAGCCCTGCAGGTCGTACAGGTACTGTTCCTCTTCGCTCATGGTGGAAAAGGCCGGCGATTCGGGCATGGGGCATCCTCCCAGAAGCCTGTTCGTTCCCATCCGATTGGCGGGCGCTGAAATCGTGTGTGTCGACGTACAAAATGAAAGCCTTCCCGGTCCGGTACGCAACAACAAAAGGAGCTTCGAGGAAGGCGCGCCGAAGGACACAAAATGCCTTGACAGCCATGCCCGTCCCGGTTAACGTCCCCAAGTCCATTTCCGTGGTGAATGCCGTGGTGGTGAACGCCGTTGCGCAACCCGGAACGGACGCCGGATTTCCCCTGGAAAACCACGCCCCAAAACCGCGGAATGCCGTGTCCGAAGAACCCGAAGTACCCGAACAGATCGAAGCGCAACAACTCGACCGTCCGACGGTACCCGAACTGGACGAGATCCTGGGCGTTCCCTTCAAGGTGCTCGACGACGGGTTCGTCCGCGTCGTGGACTACATGGGCAGCGATCATTCCATCGTACAGGCCGCCCGCGTGTCCTACGGCGTCGGTACCCGGCAGGTGCACCAGGACCGGGGGCTGATCCGCTATCTCATGCGGCATCAGCACACCACCCCCTTCGAGATGTGCGACATCAAGTTCCACCTCCGGGTGCCCATGGATTGCTGGCGGCAGTGGATCCGGCACCGGACGGCTTCGGTCAACGAGTACAGCACGCGCTACTCGCTGGCGATCGACGCGACACAGACGACGTCACCCGATGCGTGGCGGTTCCAGGCGGAGGGCAACCGCCAGGGCAGCGGCGGCTTTGTGGACACCGAGCGGGGCGCCTATTTCTCCGAGAAGGAACGGGAGCTCCAGGAGGCCGCCCGGACCCGTTACGAAGAACGTATCGAGGCCGGAATCGCCCGGGAACAGGCCCGCAAGGACCTGCCCCTGTCCACTTACACGGAAGCCTACTGGAAGGTGAATCTCCTGAACCTGCTGAGGTTCCTCTTGCTGCGCATGGATGATCACGCGCAATGGGAGATCCGCCAGTACGCCCATCTGATCGGACACCGCATCGTGTCGGCCTGGTGTCCCATCGCATGGCAGGCCTTTCTGGATTACAGCGTGAACGCGATGCACCTGACCCGCCTCGACTGGGAAATCATCCGGGCGATCCAGGCGGGCGATAATGGAAGGGTCAACGAACTGCTGGTGGAATACCGGTTCGTTTCAAAGTCCGGCAAGCTGCGCCGCAGCCGGGAGCGGGACGAGCTCGAATCCAAGCTTCAGCAGCTGAACATGCCGGTTCCGTGGCGGTCCGGAGACGATCCCGCCTAGCACGACCGGAAAGCGGTGACCGATGAACCGAGGCAGACCGGAACCCGTATCCCGCAGATACGATATCGCCGACGCCGGCACGCGGCACGGTATCCTCGAAGCCCTGGAAAACCTCGGCCCGACGGAGCGCAGGACCGAAGACTGGTGCGACTGGGTACTGGCGTTCGAGGACGAAGGCGAAAGACTGGTCCTCAAGCAGTACGGGAAAGGCACCCTGATGATCCAGGGCAGGGCGGGTCATCTGCTCCAGGTGATCCTGCACGTGCTTTCACCCTTCCTGGATGAGCCCGCTGAATCGGCCGCCGATGGATCCGGCGGCGGTAATGGATCCGGCGGCGCCGGGACACGTAAGCTTCCCCTTCCCCACATCGGGACGGACGAGTCCGGCAAGGGGGATTATTTCGGTCCGCTGGTGGTCGGCGGCGTCCTGGTCGAAACCGGGACCCGGGAGCGGTTGGTGACCCTGGGCATCCGGGATTCCAAGAAGCTGGGCGACGCCACGTGCCGCAAGCTGGCGGCCGAGATCAGGCGGATCTGCGTGGGAAAATACCGCGAGGTGATCATACCGCCGGAAAGATACAACACGCTGTATGAGGAATTCCGGCGGGAAGGCCGAAATCTCAATCATCTCCTGGCCTGGGGACACGCCCGCACCATCGAGAGCCTGCTGGAAGGTACCCCGTGCCGACTGGCCGTGACGGATCAGTTCGGCAACGAAAGCTACATTCGGTCCCGGCTCATGAAAAAGGGCCGGGAGATCGAACTCATCCAGGAACACCGGGGAGAGCGGTACCTGGCCGTCGCCGCGGCGTCCATTCTCGCCCGGGACCGGTTCCTGGAATACCTGGAAAGGCTGTCGGGCGAAGCCGGCCTCATCCTGCCCAAGGGCGCGAGCGCGCCGGTCGTCGCCGCCGGCAGGAAATACGTCGCACGGCATGGCGTGGAAAAACTGCCTTCCGTAGCCAAGATGCACTACAAGACCACGGCCCAGGTGGTGTAAACCCAGGTAGTGTAAACCCAGGTAGTGTAAACCCATAGAAACGCGGACCGCATGCGACAGACCACGCTATACGCCCACACGAAATTCCAGATCGCGCCGGTCGATCCGAGGATCTTCGGAGGATTCCTGGAGCATATCGGCAGGGCCGTCTACGAAGGCGTGTACGACCCGGACTGCACGCACGCGGACGAAGATGGGTTCCGCACGGACGTGATGGATGCAATGAAACGTCAGGCTATGACCGTCATGCGGTATCCCGGCGGCAACTTCGCGTCCGGTTATCACTGGATGGACGGCGTGGGTCCGCAGAAGCTGCGTCCCACCGTGCGCGAACTTGCCTGGCAGAGCGTCGAGCCGAACGCTTTCGGTACCGACGAGTTCATCCGTCTGTGCCACAAGATGGACTGGCAGCCCATGCTCACGGTCAACCTCGGCACGGGCTCGCCCGAGGAAGCCCGGAACTGGGTCGAGTACTGCAACTGTCCCGCGGGCACGAACTTCGCCGACATTCGTGTGGGCAACGGGGAGGAGATGCCCTACGACGTCGGCCTGTGGTGCCTGGGCAACGAGATGGACGGCCACTGGCAGCTCGGCCATGTGCCGGCGGACCAGTACGCGATCCGGGCCCAGCAGGCCGCGAAGATGATGAAGGACGCGGACCGGCGGATCGAATTGGTCGCCTGCGGCTCCTGCTCCGTGGACATGTTCGACACCTACATGGAATGGGACCGGCAGGTCCTCGATTACCTGGGTGATTACGCCGACTATATCAGCCTGCATCGTTACGTGGGCAACCCGAAGGACGATACGCCGGACTACCTGGCGGTCACGAACTCCATCGACCGGCAGATCGAGGAGATGGACGCGGTATGTCGTTTCGTCCAGGCCAGGCGCCGGAGCGACAAGCGCACGTACCTGTGCTTCGACGAATGGAATGTCTGGTACAAGAACCGCGAAACGGACGGTGAAGGGAAGTTCGCGCCGCACCTCGTGGAGGAGGTCTACAACCTCGAAGACGCCCTCGTCGTTTCCGGTTTCCTGAACAGCTTCGTGCGCCACGCCGACTCGGTCCGCATCGCGAACATCGCCCAGATCGTCAACGTTATCGCGCCGCTGATCACCCGGGGAGACGACCTGCTCGTGCAGTCCATCTACCACCCCTTTACCATGTACGCGCCGCGACAGGAAGGCACGTCACTCCGGACCTTCGTGGACGGCGCGGGATACATGAGCGAAAGCTACGGGCGGGTGAACTACATCGACGCCGCCATGATCCAGAACGACCGTAAACTGCATGTCTTCGTCACGAACCGCAGCACGGACACCGACGTGCCCCTGCGTATCGTGCTCGAAGACCGGCGGATCGAATCGCTGGTCAGCGCCGAGATACTCACCGGAGGCCAGGACCCGAAGGCGGCCAATTCGTTCGAGCAACCCGACCTGGTCGGGAAGCGGCCCTACCAGGAGATCAAGGTCGCCGGGGGCAGGTGCCAGTGTTTTCTTCCCCCGCTGTCCTTCGCGGCGATGACCTTCGAACTCGAGAAGTGGTAGGCCGCGACGTCCCATCCATCCCATGACCGCATCTGCCAAACCCCGGAAACTGACCCGCCGCGAAGCCCTGAAAATCAGCGGCGGCGCCCTGCTCGGCGGCGGCGCCCTGCTCGGCGCGGCCGTGTCCAGCTGCGGCGGCGGCGGTGACGACGGGACGGGCCGAACCGGCCAGGCCGGCCAGGCTGACCGGACGACCGTGCGTTTCATGACGGCCCAGACGCTGGAGAAGCACCGGTCTCTGGAACCGCTCATCGCGGAATTCATGGAGATCCATCCCGGGATCCGGATCGAACACATCAAGGTGCCCTGGGACCAGGCCCATTCGAAGTATCTCACCGCAATCCTGGGGGGCGCGCCGCCCGACGTCATGACCATTCCCAGCTGGTGGGTGACCGAGTTCCGGGCCATGGGCGCCCTCGAGGACCTCGGACCCTGGGTGCGGGACTGGCCCCATCTCCAGGGCTACTCGGAACAGGTGAAGAGGCTGACCAGGGCGACCATGGCCTTCGACGGGGACCAGGTATTCGGCCTGCCCACGGAGGTGGCCGTCCGCTCCATGTTTTACCGCACCGAGTGGCTCGACGAACACGGCCTGGCGCCGGCGGAGACACGCGAGGAGTGGCGTGTGCTGCTTGAAAAGATAACGGATCCCTCCCGCCAGCGTTACGGTTACGCGCTTCGGGGGGCCCGGGGCGGTTTCTGGTCGTGGTGGGCCATCGCCCAGGAATTCGCCGGGTCGAACGCCTGGTTCGACGAAGACCACCGGTGCATCATCAACAGTCCGGACCACGTGGCGGGCTTGTCCTACTGGAACGACCTCTACCAGGACGGCCTCGCGCCACCCGACTCGCTGAACTGGGGCTTCAACGAACTGGTCCAGGGATTCTGGTCGGGGCTTTGCGGCACGATGGAGCAGGACCCCGAGGTCGTCCGGACCTGCCTGGAGCACGGCCTGGACGAAGACAGCCTCGCCATCACGGTCATGCCCGCCGGTCCCAGGGCCCGCGTGGCTCTTTCCGACGGGGGATATACGTCCATGTCGTCGGCTTCCCCGCACAAGGACGAAGCCTGGACGTTTCTCGGCTGGCTGATGGCGCCCGATCAGCGGCTCAGGTACTGCAGGGACGTCAACATGATCCCGCCCTTCGCCGACGCGATGGAGGACCCTGCATTCGGTCAGGGTCTCTACCGGTCTTTCGTGGAAATGGTCACGGATCCGTCCATCCTGCAGAACTGGTATCCCAACTACCTGCCGGAGATGGGGGAGTTTCTGGAGGTGCGGGTGACCGAGGAGCACCAGAAGATGCTGCTGCGGCGACAGTCTCCCCGGGAGACGCTCGACCGGCTGTCCGACTTCCTGACCCGGGCGCAGAGGAAGTACGTGGACCGGTACGGCCCGGATTCGCCGAGGCCGCCGGAGTAGCGCGACAACAGACCTTTCCGTGCGAAAGCGCGTTGGACCGTGCAAGCGACCGATTCGCTGTTGTGAGACCCACACGATGCCTCATCACGCCAGACCCCTCAGGAGAATCCGTCACCTCACCCGCCGCGACATGCTGCGGCTCGGCGGAACCGCCGCCGCGGGCGCGGCCGTCCTGGGCTGCGGAGGCGGGGACGAACGCCGGACCGTCTCGGTCTTCAGCCCGATGGGCGAGGTGAAGAACCAGGCCCTCGCCCGTCAGGTAGACCGCTTCATGGCCTCGCGAGACGACCTGCGCGTGGAAGTGATGCCCGTGCCGTGGGACCAGGGCCACGCCAAGCTGCTCACCATGATCGCCGGCGGCAACCCGCCCGACGTGATCACGGCGACCGGCCAGTGGATGGCCGAGTTCCGGGCCATGGGCGCCATCGAGGACCTGACGTCCTGGCATGCGTCATGGCCCCACCGCGACGCCTTCACGCGGACGGCGCTGCTCCGGTGCGAGAGCAGCACGGCCATCGAGGACGGCCGGGTCTACGGCCTGCCCCTGGAATTGACGACGCGGGCCATGTTCTACCGCAGGCGGTGGCTGGACGAGCAGGGACTGGAACCCGCGGCGACGCGGGCCGGCTGGCGCGCGTTGCTGGAGCGGATCACCGACCGGGACCGGGGCCGTTACGGCTATGCCCTACGCGGGGCCCGCGGGGGCTTCTGGACCTGGTGGCCCATCCTGGAGGAGTTCTCCGGCACAAACGAATGGTTCGACGGGGACCAGCACTGCATCATCAACAGCCCGGAGCACGTGGAAGGACTGACCTACTGGAACGATCTCTACCGGGACGGGCTGGCGCCGGCGGACGCGGTGAACTGGGGATACAACGAACTGGTGCAGGGATTCTGGTCCGGGATCTGCGGCTGCATCGAGCAGGACCCGGAAGTGGTGCGCACCTGCCTGGATCACGGCATGGACGAGTCGACCCTGGTCACAGCGCCCATGCCCGCCGGGCCCCGGGCCCACGTGGCCTCCAACGACATCTGGATCCTCTCCATATCCAGGGAGGCGAAGAACCCCGACGGCGCCCTGGCGTTCTACGAGTGGATGATGGCACCGGAGCAGCTCATCGCCTACAGCAAGGACGCGAGCGTGCTGCCGACGGTGAAACAGGGCATGGACGACCCCTACTTCGGCCAGGGGTTCCTGCGCCCCTTCATGGACATGGCCACCGATACGAGGCTCCTGCAGAACTGGTACCCGAGCTACCTGCCCGAAATGGGTGAATTCATCGAGGTGCTGGTCACCGAGGAACAGCAGAAGATGCTCCTCGGCCGACAGTCGCCGCGGGAAACACTCGACCGGCTGGCGGACTTCCTGGGCCGGGCCCAGCGGCGTTACGTGGAACGCCACGGACCCGATACGCCGCGGCCGCCCAGGCTGTCCGAGCCGTCCGAGCAACCCCTCTCGCCATGAAGAAGGCCGATCCCTACCTGCTCCTGGCGCCGGCCTACCTGCTCATCGCGGGATTCCTGTTCTACCCCATGGCCACGGTGTTCCTGCTTTCACTGCGGGAATACCAGCTCATGGATCCCCTCAATACGCCCTTCGTCGGATTGGACCAATACGCCATCATGCTCGGGGACGAGTACTTCTGGCGGAGCCTGTGGAACTCCGTGGTCTGGGTGGTCGTATCGCTGTGCTTCCAGTTCCTGCTCGGTTTCTGCCTGGCGCTGCTGCTCAACAGCGCGCGGTTCAGGGGCCGGGGGATCTTCCAGGCCATCGTCTTCGCGCCGTGGGCGGTTTCGGGCTTCCTGATCGCCATCATCTGGGCCTGGCTGCTGAACGGGGAATTCGGGCTGGTCAACGACCTGCTCATCCGTGCCGGCCTGCTGGATCAGAAAGTCGGGTTCCTGTCCCGCGAGGAGACGGCGCTCCTCTCCTGCGTGCTCGCCAATATCTGGTTCGGGGTCACCTTCTTCGCCGTCATGCTCTTCGCCGCCCTGCAGGCCATCCCGCCGAGTCTGTACGAAGCGGCCGACATGGACGGCGCCACGGCCTGGCAGTCCTTCTGGCGCGTCACCGCGCCCATGGTGAAACCGGCCATCGTCATCACCATTCTGCTCCGGGCGATCTGGATCTTCAACTGGGCGGACCTGATCTGGGTCATGACCGGGGGCGGTCCGGCCGGGGCTTCCCGCACCCTGGCGCTCTACGTGTTCCAGAAGGCCTTCCTGGGCCTGGATTTCGGGTATTCGGCCGCCCTGGGCGTGGCGCTGACCGTGGTCTCCCTGGCCTTCACCGCCGTATTCCTCCGCGTCACCCGGTTCTACGGCGACGAGGCCGCCATTTGAGGCAGCTATTAAAGGCAGGGACGATGATCCGTATGCATCCATTGCGCCGAGGGGTTCAGTTCACCGGACTGTGCGCGTTCTTCCTCTTCGCCGTTTTTCCCGTGTACTGGATGGTGGCTACTTCCCTTACGCCGGCGCAGGACCTCTTTGTATGGCCCCTTCGGTATTTCCCGGCGGCGCCGACGCTGGAACACTACGCCGAGGTCTTCCTGCGCACCGACATCCCCCGGTTTTTCACCAACAGCCTCACGGTCGCCAGCCTGGCTTCGGCCTGTACGCTCACCGTGTCCGTGCTGGGAGGCTACGCCCTGGCGCGCTACCGGTTCCGGGGACGCCAGGTCACCCTCCTGGTCTTCCTGGCGACCCAGATGATGCCCGTGGTAGTGCTCATCGTCCCGCTCTTCATCATCTTCCGGATACTCGGCCTGCTCGACACGCTCTACAGCCTGATGATCGTTTATACCGTGTTGAACATCCCCTTCTGCACGCTCATGATGCAGGGCTTCTTCGCGGGTGTCCCATCGGAACTCGAAGAGGCCGCCATGGTGGACGGGTGCAACCGGATGGGCGCGATCCTGCGCGTGGCCGTGCCGCTGGCCCGTCCCGGGCTGATCGCCACCTTTCTCTTCGCCTTCATCGGCGCATGGAACGAACTGCTCTTCGCGGTGATGTTCCTGAACTCGGAATCCACCTTCACCCTGCCCGTGGGCCTGTACAACTTCATCAGCAAGTACGACGTCCACTGGGGCCGCATGATGGCCGGCGCCACGCTGGCGCTGCTTCCCGCGCTGGCCGTGTTCGCCTTCGTGCAGCGGTACATGGTCAGGGGATTGGCCCTGGGGGCGGTGAAGGGATAGGGGTTAAGGGAGGCGTTAAATCAGGGCAGCAGGACCGGGCGCACCCAGACGAGGTACAGCTGTTCGCCGGAGCGGATCACCTGGTTGACGGTCAGCAGCCCGTAGGCTTCGCGAGCCGATGATCCGGTGAGCGTGCGGTATCCCCGCGGACGCTTCCCCGTCACCTCGGCCAGGTCGATCGAATCCAGCGGCCAG
Organism: Gemmatimonadota bacterium; assembly: GCA_009838645.1. Lineage (NCBI taxonomy): Bacteria > Pseudomonadati > Gemmatimonadota > Gemmatimonadota bacterium. Next base: position 22,649 of record VXRC01000045.1, read on the forward strand.
TCCACGGCTTCACCGGACTGGTCCGCCATGTACCGGGGCAGAAGCTGCACGGCGATCTCGACGCGGTCGGGGACGAAGGGTTCGGCCCTCGGGTGGGTGAACCCTGCGAGGAAGAGGTTGAACTTGTACATGGCGTTCCACGCCGGCGCGATCACGTCGTTGACGGAACGGGCCTTGAGCAGCGCGGGCGAGTAGGTGTGCAGGCTCGGCGGGGAGTGCATGCCGATCCAGATGGTCACCTTGTCGTTGTTGTCGCGATAGGGCTCCTGTATGCTTCTGGCGTAGGTCAATTCGTTATCGAGCCATTCGTTGGTCAGGCTCGACAGGCCGAAGGTGGTCTGCATGACCAGGTACAGTCCGGGCACTTCCTCATCTACCAACCGGACGTAGCGGTGCAGCGCCTGGGCATCGTCGTCCCGGAAAACGACGAGGCCGTTGCCGTAGATCACGATCTGCGGCGTACGCGAAAGGAAAACCTCGTGCACGGTGGTCGATGCACGTACCATTTTACGCCAGATCGCCGGATCGCCTTCGGATCCATGGGCTGTGGGGGCGCCGAGGAGTGCCGCCAGCGCCATCAGGACGCCTGGAATCAAGTTATTGAGTGTGCCGGTCCTGCCGGTCCTGCCAAATACGTTATTCATAAACTGTCTTCCCAATTCCGATACTCATGCGTTGCAATCGTTGCGACCGAAAGATGATCGAGGAAAAGCGCAGCTTTCACAAGCAGCGCAAGTGGCGGTGTCCTAACTGCGGCCGTAGCCGGTTTCAGCGGAACAGGTCACGGAGATGGTCCGCACGGTCCGCGAAGTACCGCCGTGGGGACTGAACATTCCGCTTCAACTTCCCACCTGCTCCGCATGCTCTTCGTAGGTCGCCCGGTGCTCGGGATCGATCTTGATGAGCATGTCGTAGGCTTCCCTGGAAGATTCCGCATCGGGCACTTCGGTGGGTGATTCCGCGCTGAAAACATCCGCCAGCTGCAGGTAGTGGGCGTTCAGGAACTCACTCAGCCACTTGTCTCTCGGGTTCTTCTCGTGGATTTCCGCCATTAAATCCACGGCCTCTCGGCAGAGGGTGCGGGCCTCCACCAGCTTGTTGTCCTTTTGTGACGCCAACCCCCGGTAGTACCGGTTCCGGACCAGGCGGTAGGGCCTGTAGCCTTCGGCCAGAATCCCGTCGATCAGGTCCAGCCGTTCGTCCCACCCCCGCTGGAATTCGCGGCTGAACCGGCCGTCCAGCGCGATGGCGTTGGCACGCTGGAAATGGCTCTGGCCGCCGAACTCCGTGTACTTGTCCAGCGCGTGTCCGATCATGATGTGCACGTAGTAGTCGATCAGCCACGTCAGGGCGTTGAACTGTTGGTCGTCATGTTGCAGAAAGTCTTCCCGTTCGTACTCGAAAAACCACCACCGGTCCAGGTACTTCAGGTCCGTTCCGCTGTACACGGTCAGGCGCGAGCCGTACTGGGTCTTTACCGCGCTGCCCATGAAGGCCAGAATGGCTTCGATGCCCACGTGTACCGGCTCGGGCAGGTCCTCTTCCAGCCAGTCCCATTCTTCGATGTAGTCGGCGAGCGTAAGGCCGAAGTCCGCCATCTGCTCGCGGTGCAGGACGGGCAGGGCTTCCAGGTGCGCCATGACGTCGGCTCTCACCTGTTGCCCGCGGGCCTCCTGCGGTGGAATCGCCAGCAGGCAGAGCGCCAGTACGCCGGCCGGTATCCACGGTCTTTTCCGACTCTTTCGGCGGTTCATCACATCCATGCGCAGGCTCCCGGCATACGGGGTACCGCTACAGCCGTCGTTTGTCGAAAAACTAACCGCGGGAACGCGGCGTGTCAAGCCTATCCCGCACCGCCGCAGCCGCGGTGCCCGCCCTGGCGCGAGCCTTGACACCCGGGTCCCGGGACTGTATTTTGGCCGTCCATAGCGGATGGTGACACGGACGATCGGTCCGGTGCGGCCAGGCAAGCGGGGCCACGGGGCCGATCAGCGTTTCGGAAGGGTGCATGTTCGGACAATCCCTGGCGGAAACCCTCGCCCGCGAACGCGGGACCATATACAAGAAACCGGGCGGCAAGGCCGTTCGTATCGCCCTGGTGTACCCCAATACCTACTACCTGGGTATGTCGAACCTGGGGTTCCAGACCATCTACCGTCACCTCAACGAACGGGACGACGTCGTCTGCGAACGCGCCTTTCTCCCGGAACCCTCCGGCCTTGAAGCCCTGTCCAGGTCCCGGAAACCGCTGGTTACGCTCGAATCCGGGCTGCCGCTCGGTTCGTGCGACATCGTGGCCTTCTCCGTATCTTTCGAAAACGACTATCCCAACCTGGTCCGCATCCTGGAACTCGCCCGCGTGCCGGTGCTCGCGGCAAGGAGGACGCGCTTCGATCCGATCGTGCTGATCGGCGGCGCGATTACCTACATCAACCCGGAGCCCCTGGCGGATTTCGCCGACGTGATGGTCATCGGCGACGGCGAAGAGGCGGCTTACGCCTACATAGACCGCTACCTCGCGGACCAGGGACTGGACCGGGAACGCCATCTCGCCCGTACCATGTCGCTGGCGGGCATGTATGTACCTTCCCTGCAGACCGCTTCCCCCGGTGACCGGGAGGGACCGGCGGATTCCGCGCGGATCGCCAAGCAGCAGGTGCGCGATTTCGAGGACTATCCCGCCCATTCCGCCGTCCTCACGCCCGACACCGAGTTCGGCGACATGCTGCTTATAGAGATTTCCCGGGGGTGTCCCCGCCGGTGCCGTTTCTGCGCCGTGAGTTACGTCTATCCGAAGTTCCGCGCCCTGAAGCCGGATACCATACTCGACGTCATCCGGTCCAAGAACGCGTCCCTGGCGCGCGACGGCAAGGAGGGGCTGAAGGCCGTGGGCCTGGTCAGTTCGGCCATGTGCGACTATCCCCACCTCGACGAACTCTGTGCGGGCCTGGAGGAAACCGGTCTCCGCGTAGGCGTTTCGTCGGTTCGGGTCGACCTGGTCCCGGACAGCCTGCTCAGCCTGATGCTGAAGACGGGGCTGCGTACCATGACCATCGCGCCGGAGGCCGGATCGGAAAGGCTGCGCAAGGCGATCAACAAGCCTATATCCTCGGAAGAAATCCTGACCGGCGCACGAAGGATTCTGGAGAAGGGCATCAAGCACCTCAAGGTGTACTACATGGTCGGCCTGCCGACGGAGACCGACGAGGACATCGAGGAACTCATCGAGATGACGCGCCGGCTTGCCCGCCTGCAGCGGGACTGCGGGGAACCGGGTGGACGGCTGCGGTTGAGCATCAACCCCTTCGTGCCGAAAGCGTTGACGCCATTCCAGTGGAGTCCCATGGCGTCTCCGAAGGAGGTCAAGCGCAAGTTGAACCGCATACAGAAAGCCCTGCGCGGCACGGCGGGGGTGGACGTCAAGCACGAGAGCCTGAAGTCCGCCTACTTCGAGGCCATCCTGTCCCGCGGCGGCCGGGAACTGAGCGGATTCCTGATGGAAACCGCGCGGCGGGAAGGCGACTGGAAACGCGCCGCGGCGGAGCTGGGGATGGATACCTCGCAGTATCTCGGGGACATGGCGGACCTGCGGTCGCTTCCCTGGGATTTCATATCGACGGAGAAGGAGAACCACCGGATCCAGTGGGAGTACCGGAAGAGTCACCAACTGCCTTATCGCAAACGGCAGCCCGCGCCCAGCGCCGGCCGGCCGGATGCGGGGCATCCCGCGGTCTGACCCCTGGACGGAGAAGCCGGGGTCAAACCATCATTTCAAGTCAGTGGAGGCGAAAGATGCGTATTCCGGGTCTATTGATGGCCGCTTTTTCCATGTTGTTCCTGGCCGCGTCCTGCGGCGAATCGTCCGACCAACCCGAAACCAGCGGAGAACCCGCAAACATGTTGATCATCGAAACCACCCTGGGCACTATAAAATGCGAATTGTACCCGGACAAGACGCCCATGACCGTGGACATCATCTCGAGCCTGGCCGAAGGCACGCGGGAGTGGATCCACCCGGTTACCAAAGAGACCATGACCGGCACGCCTTACTATGACGGCGTGATCTTTCACCGGGTCATTCCGAACTTCATGATCCAGACCGGCGATCCGGCCGGCACCGGCAATGGCAGCCCGGGATTCGTGTTCGATGACGAATTGCGCGAGGAACTGCGTTTCGACCAGCCCGGCCGCCTGGCCATGGCGCATCGCGGCCCCAACACCAACGGCGGACAGATCTTCATCACGGTGGCGCCTACGCCCCATCTCGACATGGTACATACCATCTTCGGCCAGGTCGTGGAGGGACAGGAAGTGGCCGACGCCATTTCGGAGGTGTCCACGAACCAGTCGCGGCCCGTTGAAGAGGTCAGCATCATCAAAATGACCGTGGTCCGAGGGGAGGGCGAGTAAAGGATGAGACGGATACGAATCACCGCGATGACCGCCGCGCTGGCGGTGCTCGTCGCCTGGTCCGCATGGGCCGCGGCGAGTCCGCCCGCCCAGTCGAACGACGCGGCGAATCCGCCCGCCCAGTCGAACGACGCGTCGTCGTCGGAGACCGGCGAACTGGCCTCCCAGGCCCTGGGGCCGGGGACCTACGCCGTGTTCCAGACCAACATGGGCGTCATCATTTGCAAGCTCTTCGACCGGCTGGCGCCCGCCACCGTGGATAACTTTATCGGGCTCGCCGAGGGCACCCGGGCCTTCAAGGACCCCAGAACCGGGCGGGAGGTAAAGCGCCCGTTCTACGACGGGACCCTCTTTCACCGGGTCATACCCAACTTCATGATCCAGGGCGGTGATCCCACGGGCACGGGTCAGGGCGGCCCGGGATATGAGATCAAGGGCGAAATCCGGGGTTCGCTGCGCTTCGACCGTCCGGGCCGGCTGGCCATGGCCAACGCTGGATCGCCGGATACCGCGGGCAGCCAGTTCTTCATCACCCACGGTCCGAAGTCATACCTGGACGGAGGCTATACCATCTTCGGCCAGGTCATGAAGGGCCAGGAAGTGGTCAACGCCATCGGCCGCGTGCAGACGCGGAGCGACCGGCCCCTTTTCGATATCGTGCTGGAGAAACTGACCATAGAGCGGGTGCAGTAAGACCGGCCGAACCACGGACTACAGGGGGAATCGGCATGAGGTGCGCATTCCGTGGGCATGCAGGTTTGAGAAGAGCGCTCCCGCTGCCGTGGTTAAGCGCCCGGGCGCTCCCGCTGGCGTGGTTAAGCGCCGCCTGGCTGGTCCTTGCTCCTCCGGGCGACCTGAAGGCCTTCGAACCGGCCACACCCCACCTGGACGCCTTCCTGGCCGGACTGGAACAGCGCGAGCCGCAGCCCGTTCCCCGGGGGTTGCGCGCCTTTGCCGGCGATTCCACGGCCCTCCGGCTGAACGCGGCGGACTTGATTGACATGTTTACCGCCGCGGAACAGGATACGCTCACGCTGTTGCGGGTCAACGTGGTCCTGGCCCGGTGGATCGCCGAACGAAACGTACCCCTCTATGCCGACGGGGAGGCGATCGACGAAGCGCTGACGAAGGGGTTTTCCCTGGGCCTCACCTTTCCCCTCCACCACGTCGCGTACCTCTTTTTCAGCCCCGACGCCGCCCGGTCAGGCGATTTCCTGGTCCACATCCGCGCGCTCTACGACATGAACTACACGTTCCGCTTCGACCGGGACATCCTGAACGCCGACGTGATCGTCCACGGCGCCGAGACCGCGTACACCGATGACGGCGGTCCCAGGACGAGCTACCTGGTGAAGCTGGCTCTGCACGACGAACTGGAATGGGCGAGGTACACCGACTTCGAGGGCCTGTCGGGCCGGAAGCGGGGCGTGGCGGGGTTCTTCCAGCGGGTTTTCTTCTTCATTCCCAAGACCCTGGACGGCCTGGAACTCTGGGACGGACACCTCAAGATCAAGGCCTTCGTGGACCAGAACATCGAAGACTTCGAACGGCTGGAGCGCTACCACGTGAGACGCTAGCCTTCCTGGCCGGGATCGCTACCGCGTGAGGCGTTAGTCATCCTGGACGCCGTCCTGGCCGTCTTCCTGGCCGGGATGGATTCCGCCTAAGGGAATGCGGCGGGCGAAGAGGTACCAGGCGACCACGATCAGGATACCGGCCGCCCCCGCCATGAAGGCCACCAGGCGGGCCGCCAGGGCGTCCAGCAACAGGCCCGTCCCCAGGGTCGAAATGGAGAACGCCAGGGTGAACAGGCCGTGGTCCGCGGCGAATACCCTCCCGCGGTAGTCTTCGTTCACCACGAGTTGAAGCCCCAGGGAAGAATAGACCCACATCACCATGCTGCCCGCGGCGGCGAGGATGATGCAGACTGCCGCCAGCCAGATGGACGGGGCCTGCGAGAACAGGATGAAGAAGGCACCGTAGCCGATGAGTCCGACCAGGATGCCCGTCCTCAACTGACCCAGGCGGACCGTGTCGAAGAACTTGATGAACACGGCGCCCAGGAGCGTCCCGATCCCCCGGGCCGTGTACAGGATGGCGATGCCCGTGTCGCCCGCGCGGTAGACCTGTCCCCCGAACACGGCGTAGAGCAGCACGGCGCCGCCCCCGGCGAGTCCCCAGGTGGCCTTGCCCGGCAGGTAGACCCGCGTGGGCCGGTCGCGCCCGATATACTTCATGCCTTCGATGAAATCCGACAGGAACCGTACCGGCTGCCCCGCGCCGGACGCGGCGGGAATGGCGATCCGGGCCACGAAAACCGCCGATACCACGAAACTGAAGGCGTTCAGCTGAAAGGCGGCGGACCGGCCCAGGTGATCGGCGACCAGGCCGCCCACGGCGGAACCGATGGTCAGCATGGCGGCCCAGGTCGTGCTGGACAGGGCATTGGCCGCCAGCAGCGCCTTGCCCCGGGCGATGCTCGGTAGTGCGGCCGTCCGCGTCACGTCGAAGAAGGGCTGCAGGCCGGACAGCAGCGCCATGAAGAGGTACAGCATCCAGACGTCGTCCGCCGTTTCGACCAGCAGGAATCCCAGGGCGACGCCGGCTCGGAGGATATCGGCCGTAATCATCACCCGCTTGCGGTCGTACCGTTCGGCGACGACGCCGGCCAGCGGGGTCATCAGGAAGGGGGGCAGCATCTGGCAGATCGTGACGATGCCCAGGGCGAGACCGGAGCCGGTCAGGGCGAGGGTCAGGCCCAGCACGGCGATGGTATTGAACCAGTCTCCCGCGTTGGATACGACCTGCGACAGCCAGACGAACCGGTAGGTCCGGTTCTCCCTGAGCAACCGGGTGTACGAGAGGGCCGAACCTGTTTTTGTCGTCACGGGCCAGACCTGCGGTTGACAAGGGCGGGTGGTCCGTATACCCTTCGGTTAATCACTTTGATGGTAAGACTGCGGTTGGAGATGTTACAGGAGGCATGCTGATGAGCAAGCTGAAGTCGATCATGCACAACCGGACACACGGCCACCTGGGGGAAACGCGACGCGACTGCACCGACTGCGTCCACGTCATGCCCGGCATGCACGGAGACGAGGTGACCTGCGAGATCTATACCTTCAAGTACGAGGCCTACAAGGTCCCGAGGCGAAGCTCCCTCTCGCCCTCCTTCGCGAACGACTGCGGATTCTACCAGGCCATGACGCCGGTGCAGAAGGCGGAATCGGAACGGAAATTCAGGGAATTCTACAAGCGCCTGAAGTGAATGGACGGCATCCGGCGGCGATACGCCCGCCGGGACCGCGAGGGCCTGGCCGGCCCTCAGCTCGAGCTGACGCGCGCGCCGCTACTCGTTCATGGACTTGAGGAAATTCACGTTCGTCGGCGTCCGGGAGAGGCGCTCGGTCATCAGTTCCATGGCTTCCACGGGTCCCAGGCCGTCCAGGAACTTCCGCAGGATCTTCACCTTGCCCAGGATGTCCGGTTCAAGGAGGAGTTCCGCCTTGCGGGTGGACGACGCGCTCAGGTCGATCGCCGGGAAGATCCACCGGTTCGCCAGCTTGCGGCTGAGCTCCAGTTCCATGTTGCCCGTGCCCTTGAATTCCTCGAAGATTCCCTCGTCCATCCGGCTGCCGGTCTCGATCAGCGCCGTGGCCACGATGGTGAGGCTCCCGCCTTCCTCGATGTTCCGCGCCGCGCCGAAGAAACGCCGCGGCTTCTGCAGCGCGTTGGCGTCGATACCGCCGGACAGGATCTTGCCGCTGTGGGGCGTCACCGCGTTGTGGGCCCGCGCCAGGCGCGTGATGCTGTCGAGCAGGATGACCACGTCCCGGCCGTGTTCCACCAGGCGCTTGGCCTTCTCGAGGACCATGTCCGAGACCGCCACGTGGCGCTCCGGCGGCTCGTCGAAGGTGGAGCTGATCACCTCGCCCTTGACCGAGCGTTCCATGTCGGTCACCTCTTCCGGCCGTTCGTCAATGAGCAGGACCATGAGCACCACCTCGGGGTGATTGTCCGTGATGGCGTTGGCGATCTCCTGCAGCAGCATGGTCTTCCCGGCCTTCGGCGGCGACACGATCAGTCCGCGCTGCCCCTTGCCGATCGGCGTCAGCAGGTCCATGACCCGCGTCGGCAGCTTGTCCTTCATGTATTCGAGCTGGAAGCGCTCGAGCGGGTAGATGGGCGTCAGGTTGTCGAAGAGCGTCCGTTCCTTGCTTGCCTCGGGATTGTCGAAGTTGACCGTGTCCACCCTGAGCAGCGCGAAGAAGCGCTCCCCGTCCTTGGGTGGCCGGATCTGTCCCGAGATGGTATCCCCGGTGCGCAGGTCGAAGCGCTTGACCTGGGACGGCGCCACGTAGATGTCGTCGGGGCCGTGCAGGTAGCTGTAGTCCGGCGACCGGAGAAACCCGCAGCGGTTGTCCGGCAGCACCTCGAGTACGCCCTCGCCGAAGATCACGCCTTCCTTCTCCGTCTGCGCCTGGAGAATGCTGAAGATCAGTTCCTGTTTCCGCAGGCCCGTATAGCTCTGCAGGTCGAGCTCCTGGGCGATGGAGTACAGGTCCGGCAGGGTCTTTGTCTTGAGTTCCAGGATGTGCATGCTTCCTTCCCTTTGTAAAAAACGTTCGGTGAACTCCCGTGAACGTCCGCCGTCCGGGCGTTCCTTAAGGCGCCGATTCCCGCGACGCGTCGTGGGGAGTGTTTTTGAAGTCAGACTGGGTTGTGAACATGGTGTGCGGCGGAAACGTCGGCTTGCGAACGGGTCGTTTCCGGCAGTCGGGCCCGGGCGTGCCGCGCCTGGAGACGCGCGGCTTTTCTGGTTCTGGTTATGCCATCAGGATACGGGCAAACGCAACTTGCCTTGGTGATGGGGTAATCCCGTAGAATGCGGTACCGGCCGTCATGAATCTTGTTCTAAGGAAGAATCGGCTTTCCAATGAGGAATCAATCAGGGGAACGTGCAAGGATCGGGTTGCCGCCGAGTCGGCGACACGGGTAAATATACGGGTTTATGTCGTGCTGTCAAGTCCCAAGCCCACTTTTTTTTGTGAATGCGTACATTGCCGGGCCCTTCCGCGGAGCGGCCTACTCGTTCATTTTGGGGTCGAGGGCGTCACGGAGTCCGTCGCCCATCAGCTGGAATCCGAGCATGGTGAGGGCGATCATGATGGCCGGAAAAGTCGCCAGGTGCCAGTAGGACCGGATGTAGTTGGCGTTCTCGCCGACCATCTGCCCCCAGCTCGGCGTGGGCGGGCTGATGCCGATGCCGATGAAGCTCAGGCCGGCCTCCGCGAAGATGGCCGACGGGATGCCCAGAGCGAGGGCCACGATCAGCGGTGTCAGGCTGTTCGGCAGGATGTGGGTCACGACGATGCGCAGGTGGCTGCCGCCCATGGCCTTGGCCGCCCGGACGAACTCCTTCTCCTTCAAAGACAGAATCTGCCCCCTCAGGAGACGGCATACCCCGACCCATCCGGTCACCCCGATGGCGACGAAGATGTTGAAGAGCCCAGCGCCCAGCCACGACATGATCAGGATGATGAAGAGCAGCCCCGGAAAGGCCGACATGATGTCGACCCCCCGCATGATGACGCTGTCCACGCGGCCGCCGGCGTACCCCGCCAGCGCGCCCAGGGGAACGCCGATGGCGAAGATGATGGCCTGCACGAGGACGCCCACCGTCATGGAGATCTCCGCGCCGTAGATGACCCGGCTGAAGAGGTCGCGGCCCAGGCCGTCCGTGCCGAAGGGAAACATCCACGACGGTTCCTGCCAGGCGACCAGGAAGTTCTGCTTGGTGTAGTGCAGGGGCGCGATCCAGGGCGCGAGCAGCGCCGTGTTGCTCAGCAGCAGCACCAGGAAGAGTCCCACCAGGGAGAGCTTGTTGCGGGAGAAACGCCGCGTGGCGTCCGCCCAGAGCCCGCTGTCGTGTTTCTTGAAATACCGGTAGGCCCGCGGCCAGAGCAAGGTGAACTCCGTGGCCAGCGCGACGCGGAAGATCTGTCCCGCCCAGGAGAAGAAGGGCTCGAGGCCGTCCCAGCTCATGGACTCCGACAGGCTTTCGGGGATGTCCTCCGTGCCGTAGGGGTACTGGTCCATCCAGGGGCCGAGGAGCCACCACGCCGCGAGCAGGGCGACGACGCCCGCGGCCACGAAGTAGGACTTGCGCTGGACCACCGTGTGGCAGAAGGACGCCCATCTTCCGGTTTCGTCCCGGTGTCCCAGGCGGTGCATACGGGGCAGGTAGAGCACCAGCTGGATCGCCAGGGCGATCCGCCCCACCTCGAGGATCATGGTGTCCCAGCTCCATCCCAGGATCGCGCCGAGGACCCAGACGATGCCGACTTCGCCCGTTGTGCCGATCGGATCCATGCCTAATCCTTCCTATACCGGATGCGGGGGTCCACCAGCGCGTACATGAGGTCCGTGATGACGTAGATCACGACGATGAGCGACGACCAGAGCAGGGCCGTGGACATGATCATGGGGTAGTCCCGGGCGAACACGCTCGTGGTGAAGTACCGCCCCAGGCCGGGGATCCGGAAGATCGTCTCGATGAAGAAGGACCCCGTGATCAGGTTGGCCATCATCGGTCCCGCGATGGTCAGCAGGGGGATCAGGGCGTTCTTGAACACGTGCACCACCACGACCGAGATTTCGGTGAGGCCCTTGGCCCGGGCGGTGCGCACGTAGTCGGCCCGGATGGCCTCGATCATGTTCGACCGGGTATACCTCGCCACCACGGCCATGTCTCCGAGGGACAGGGCGATCACCGGCATGACCCAGTCCTTGGGCGAATTCCAGCCTCCCGTTTCGAAGAGGTGCAGCCACAGGGAAAAGACGACCGTCAACCCGACGGCGACGACGAAACTGGGCGTGACGATGCTGAATACGGCCGTGAGCGAGGCGACGTAATCGATCCAGGTGTTCTGGTATACCGCCGCGAGAATGCCCAGCAGCAGTCCGCCGGTGAGGGCCACGATCAGGGCCATGCTGCCCAGGTGGACGGAGACGGGCCAGGCCTGGGCGATGAGCTCCTGGCAGGTCTTGCTCTGGTGCTGGAAGGAATAGCCGAAGTCGCCCCGCACGACATTGCTCACCCAGGAGATGTACTGGATGTGCAGCGGCTGGTCGAGGTTGTACTTCCGCATCAGGTTGGCGCGGACCTCGGGCGTCAGCGGTATGCCGCCGGTCTCTCCGCCCGCGTCGAAGGGACCGCCGGGCACGGCGTGCATGATGGAGAAGGTGATGACGGAGACGGCGAAGAGTACGGGGAAGATCCAGAGTATGCGGCGGACCAGGTACCGGAAGCCCAGGTTCAGTCCGAGGAGGAAAATGCTGGTGACCGCGAGCATGATCAGCGTGCGGATCAGCATGACGTTCTGGGAGTCGGTGCCCCACAGCGCCAGGCTTACGGCCGCCAGCGCGATGGCCCGCGCGGCCAGGTTCGGCACGCGAAACCGCCGCAACAGGGTGGAAGCGGCGACGAACAGGAGGAGCCAGAGCGTCGCGAGGGCGGTATTGAATACGCCGAGCTGCGGCGCCGCGACGGCCAGGGCGACGATGGTGATCAGCGTCTGGACGCCCTTGACGAAGGCCGCGTCAAGCTTGCGCCGGTTACCCCAGTATCCCGCGGCCAGGACGAGCAGCAGCCACAGGACGCCAATGATCCCTAAAACGGGCATCCGATCGTCTGATCCTTTGCTTGTGCAGGAGAATCACTTGCGATACCGCGATTCGAGGGATGAGGAAACTGCCTGGTGGGGCGAGCCCGTCCGACTGGCCGCGGCGCCAACGGAGTCCGGCTCCGCTGGATGCCAGACAACCTAAGGTCCACCGGGGATTCTGTCAACGTATTTCGGTCGCTCCCACGGGGCAAAAACCTGTTGATTCGCCGGGCCGTTTTGTTGTTTCATAGGGGTTATGGAATACCTGTACAATGGATTACAGGAAGCGGTCCGCCTGCTGTTCACGGGCGAATCCGGCGTGTACACCATCGTCGGCGTTTCCGTTTTCGTCGCGGTGTCCGCGATCCTACTGGCCTCCGTGATGGGACTGCCCGCGGGCTACCTGCTCGCCACCCGCCGGTTCCGGGGCCAGCGCTTCGTGACCACGGTACTCAATACGATGCTGGCCATGCCGACCGTGGTGATCGGCCTCTTCGTCTACTCCCTGATCTCCCGGCGCGGCCCGCTCGGCTTCATGGAACTGTTGTATACACCGGGCGCCATGATCATCGGCGAGACGCTCCTCGCCCTGCCCATCGTGGCCGCCTTCACCCTCTCGGCCTTTCGTGCCGTGGATTCCCGGATCACGGAGACGGCCCTTACGCTGGGCGCCACGACGGCTCAGACCGCCCGCACCCTCATTTCGGAGGCCCGGTTCGGCATCATGGCGGCGGTGGTGGCCGCCTTCGGGCGGGTCATCGCCGAGGTGGGCGCGGCCATGATGCTGGGCGGCAACATCAAGGGAAGCACGCGGACCATGACGACGGCGATCGCCCTGGAGAGCAACAAGGGGGAGTTCGGCCTGGCCATCGCCCTCGGGATCATCCTGCTGCTTACGGCGTTCGGCGCGAACATTCTCTTTCACTGGCTGCAGGGGTTCGACGACTGATGGCCGATCCGATGACGGCCGATCCGATGACGGCCGATTCGAAGACGACAGGTCCGAAGACGACAGGTCCGAAGACGTCCGGTCCGATTATCGTGGGCGAGCACCTGGCGCACCGGCACGGTTCCGGGTTTCATCTGCAGATCGAAAACCTCGCCCTGTACGCCGGAAGGACCTATGCCGTCTACGGAGCGAACGGATCGGGCAAGTCCACGCTTTTGAACATCCTCGCCTTGCTGACCCTGCCGCAGGAGGGCCGGATCCTCTTCGAAGGCCGGCCCGTGAACGGGGCTGATCCGGGCCGCAGCCGTCAGTACCGCCGCCGCGTCACGCTGCTCATGCAGCACGTGTACCTGTTCCGGTCCACCGTATTCGAGAACGTGGCGTCCGGCCTGCGGTTCCGCGGCATGGCGAAGGAGGCCATCGAAGCACGCGTGACCGGCATGCTGGACAAGGTGGGCCTTCGCCAATTCGCCCACCGGCCCGCCCACAGCCTGTCGGGCGGAGAAGCGCAGCGCGCGGGACTCGCCCGGGCCCTGGTCACGGACCCCGACGTCCTGCTGCTTGACGAGCCCACGGCCAGCGTGGACGCGACGCACGGGAAACAGATCGAGGCGATTCTCGCGGAGACGTGCCGCCATCGGCGCATGACCGTCGTGCTGTCGACGCACCAGTACGACCAGGCCTATCGCATCGCCGACGAAGTGCTGATCATGCGCGACGGGCGGATGCTCGAGAAGGGACCGGAGAACGTCTTCAAGGGCCACATCGAGGAATCGGCCGACGGCCCGGTCGTAATATTGGACGGCGGTGTGACCCTGCGATCGGACACGACCGCGCGCGGACCGGCCCACATCGTCATCTCTTCGCAGGAGATCCGGCTGGCGAAGTCGCCGGCGAAGCCACCGCGCACGCCGGACGCCGAAAATACGCTCACGGGCGTCGTGAATACGCTCATGGGTGTCGTGACCGCCGCCGCGGTGGACGGAGACCGCATACGCCTGGACGTGGACGCCGGTCCGCGCCCGGACGCGGAGGCTGGCCCGAACTCGGATGCGGCGTCCGGACCGCGCGCGGATGCGCCGTCCGGCCTTCGCCTGACCGTCCACGTGGCGCGGGCGTCTTTTTCGGACATGGGCATCACTGTCGGGGATACGGTGCATGCCGCCATCGACGCCTCGGCCGTCCGGGCTTCATGAACGACCAACCACGGAGGAACCAATGACCACCCGGGAACCATCAAGCCTGGTCATGGGCAAGGACGAGTTGCTGATGGACGGGAAGTACCTGTCCACGCTCCGGGAAGCGAACGAACTGCTGGACGACGCGGAAGCACTGCGGGAACGAATGGCCGAGGACGGCTACCTGCTCATCCGCGGCCTTCACGATCCGGATAAGGTCGCCGAAGCCCGCAGGGTCGTGCTGGAGAATCTCCAGGCCAACGACCAGATCGATCCGGGCTATCCCCTCGACCTGGGAGTGGCTGCGCCGGGCAAGCGGGGCGCCTTCTTCGGCGGCGCCAAGCGGGTGACGCACACGGACGAGTTCCTCGCCGTGGTCAATTCCCCCGAAATCATGGGGTTCTTCGAGCGGTTCCTGGGCGGCCCCGTCCTCACCTTCGACTATAAATGGCTGCGGGCCGTGGGCCCGGGCGACAATACCGGGGCGCATTACGACATGGTCTACATGGGCCGGGGCACCCCGAACCTGTATACCGTGTGGACCCCCCTGGACGACGTGTCCTTCGACATGGGCCCCCTGGTCATCCTGGCCGGCTCCCACCAGTTCGAGGCCGTCAAGGAGACCTACGGCCAGATGGACGTGGACCGTGACCACGTGACGGGCCACTTCACCAACGAGCCCATCGAGATGGTCGACCAGTACGGGGGCCAGTGGCAGACGAGCGAATTCCGGATGGGGGACGTGATCGTCCTCGGCATGTACACCATGCACGGCTCCGTCAACAACACGTCGAACCGGTTCCGCATCAGCACCGATACCCGCTACCAGCTGGCCAGCGAGCCCGTCGACCACCGATGGGTCGGCGAAAACCCCGTCGCCCATTACGCGTGGACCGAAGGGAAGACCGTTTCCATGGAGGAGATGCGGCGGAAGTGGAAGGTCTAGCGCGGATCGATCGGTTGTTCCGTCCCACCCAACCAGCGGAAAGACGCCTTGCACCTTAAACGAACCCTTTTCGGCCCTCTTGCCGGCCTGGTCCTGCCGCTCGCAATATTCGCGGTCTCCGCGTGCCAGACGTCGGGCGTCCGCGAGCGCGTGGCATACCTGGCCGAACCCATCGGCGACGGCCAGGTGGCCGCCGTGGTCGACTCGGTGCGGATCCGGCAGACCATCACCGACCTGGTGTCCTTCGGCTCGCGGGTGGCTGGCTACCCGGGCGCCACCGAAGCGGCCCACTACCTGGTCGGCCGCATGCGGGAGATGGGGCTGGAGGACGTGGAGCTGGAGGAGTTCGTTGCCTCCGTCCCCCATGACGAGGGCGGCGAACTGGCCCTCCTCGACGACGCGGCCCTGGAATCCCGGACGATACCCATACACGCCGTGTGGCCCAATCTGGTCCGCACCTCTACGACGCCGCCAGGCGGGATCACCGGTAAGCTATACTACGTGGGCAACGGCGAATGGGAGGATTTCAACGACATCGATCCCACCGGCGCCGTCTTCCTGATGGATTTCAATTCCGGCGTCAACTGGCAGCGGGCCGCCCAGCTCGGCGCCGGCGCCGTGATCTTCGTGGAACCCGACAACACCACGCGGGTGGACGGCGAGGAGAAGTATCTCCAGGTCCCGGTGGACTTCCCCCGGTTCTGGATGGCGAAGGAACAGGCCCGGCCCCTCGTCGCATACCTTGAAGAAAACGGCCCCCTGACCGTCCGGGCAAAGGGCCGCATGACGTGGAAACGCCTTCCCGCTTACAACGTGCTGGGCAAGATCACGGGCACCCACCCGATGCTCAAGGACGAAGTCATCGTACTCGAGTCCTACTACGACTCCATGTCGCCCGTGCCGGCGGTGTCTCCGGGCGCGAACCAGGCCTCGGGCGCGGCCGCGCTCCTGGAGATCGCCCGGTACTTCGCCGCCCACCCGCCGGCCCGCACCGTGTATTTCCTGGCGACCTCGGGGCATTTCCTTTCCCTGAGCGGCGTGGACGACTTCACGAACCGCCATACGCGCAAGACGTCCTATTTCGCGGAGAAGCTCGACGAACCGATCGACATGAAGCTCTTCGCCGGCATCGATCTCTCCAGCGCCCGGGACCAGATCGGGGTCGCCTACGCAGGCATCCTCTTCGCCGGGAACTCCTTCGAGAAACAAAGGTTCTTCACGCCCTTCGGCCGTACCTTCATGGGGTACGCGGACGAAGTGATCCGGCGCGGCTTTTTCCCAAACGACGCGTTGATGAACGTCATCACGCCGTCCCAAGGCATCCTGAGCACGGAGTTCTTCCCCGCGGGCAACATCGCCCTCGACGCGGAACTGGTCTTCTGGACGGGGTTTCCCGCCCTTACCTTCGCCACCGTGTTCGACGTGCGGGAGTACGTGGACACCCCCCTCGACGAAATCGACCGGGTGAACATCCGCAACGTATACACTCAGACCTTGCTGCTTTCGGAACTGTTCGGCAGGGCCGTCAACGACGCCATGCTCTTTCCGGATTTCAAGATGCAACTCGAAGACCGGTTCGTGCGGGGCCGCATCCGGGTGGTCGAATTCGATCCCCGGGAAGACTACATCCCGAGCAAGCCCAAGCCGGGGGCCGTGGTCCGCTTCCGCCGCTACAACAAGACCATCAGCGGGGTGAAGAACGAGATCTTCGTCGTGGCCGACAGCACCGGCGTGGCCGAGAGCACCGCGCTGGAGGCGGGCCGGACCTACCCGACGGAAGGTTTCGTCATGGACCCCGAGACGGGGGAAATCATCTACGCGCCGGACCGGGGTCCCTACGGCGAAGGCGCCTACCCGCTCGAGATCACGATGGACTGGGTGGACAAGGAGAAACCCACGGTGGTCTTCCGGTCCGACGCGACCAACCTCTACGACCTGGTGGACCCCCGGTTCCTGACCCGGCTCAACGAGGCGGTGGTGCTGGACGAATCGGGCAATCCGCCCCTGGAATGGGGCATGACCTTCCAGGAAGCCGGCTGGACCACGGGTTTCTCCTACGAGGAGGACACGGCCGTCGTCTTCACGCCGCCCGATAGCCGGTTCAAGGTCACCATGTCCACCGGCCTGTTCGGCCGCCGCCTGATCCTGACCAATGCCGACGAAGCAAACCCGGAGGGGGTCGGCTTCGAGTCGGGGGTCGGCGCCATCCCGCTGACTTCCTACCAGGTGGCGCGCGACATGTGGCACCTGGACGAGGCGCGGATCGGCGCGCTCAGATCCGTCGGCGTGAACAACACCCGGCTGGACGATTTCCACCGCGAGTCGGGCCGCCTGCTGGACCTGGCCGAAGCGGCCCGGCAGGCCCTGCAGTGGGACCGGTTCATCAAGTACGCCCGGGCCGCGTGGGGATACGAGTCCAGGGCCTACCCCGACGCGACGGGAACCGCCAACGACGTCGTGGAGGGCGTGCTCTTCTACATGGTACTGGTGATCCCCTTCGCCTACGCCCTCGAGCGGCTGCTCTTCGGCTTCGCCAATATCTATAAGCGGATCGGCGCCACGGCCGGCATCTTCCTCGCGGCGTACGGGGTGCTGCGCTTCACCCACCCGGCCTTCCAGATCACCACGGCGCCCGACATCGTCCTCCTCGCCTTCATGACCTTCGTACTCGCCGCCGTGGTCATCTGGCTCATATCCCAGCGGTTCAGCCAGACCATGAGGGAGGTCCGGCAGCATGCCCACAGCGTCCAGACCACCGACGTGCGGCGCTCGAGCGCCCTGGGCACGGCCTTCGCCCTAGGCATCGGCAACATGCGCAAGCGCAAGGCCCGGACGCTTTTGACCTGCGCCACGCTGGTCCTGCTGGTCTTCACCGTGCTTTCCTTCACTTCCGTGCAGACCTTTCTCCGGATCCAGAAGGTGAGCACCGACACGGAGGCCGCCTACACGGGTTTCCTCGTACGGAACCCCAACTGGGCGCCGCTCCAGAAGCAGACGCACCAGTACGTGCGTTCCGAGTTCGGGTCGACCGAGGCCGAGGACCGGGGCATCACCATCGTGCCGAGGTCCTGGTACGCCGGCGCTTCGCCCGGGGTGAAAACCTACATCAAGGCGGAGCATGCCGGGGCCAATGGGGCCATCCATTCCACCTACGCCTCGGGCATCCTGGGCGTGATGCCGGACGAACGGATAGTCAGCGGGCTGGACCGGGCCCTGATATCGGGCCGGTGGTTCGAAGGCGACGAGCGCGACGTGTGCATCATTCCCACCGAAATGGCGCGGCTGCTGGGGATGGCGGAAGGGGCCGACGGCCCGGCAACGACGGACGGTAACGGCGGCCCGGTGAGGGCTGAAGGGTCCGGCGGCCCGCGGGAGATCCGCATTTTCGGCAAGCCCTTTACGGTCATCGGCATATTCGATTCAGCCGTGATGGACCAGATCACCGACCTGGACGGCGAACCGCTCACTCCCGTCGACTACACGGCGACCGGACGCGATCTGCTCACGGAAATCGCCCTGATGGACTACGAGGAAGAACCGGTGGAGATGGTCCGGTTCGAACACCTCCCCGCGGCGAACCTGATCCTCGCGCCGCAGGCCTATGTGAACGACCTGGGCGGAACCCTGAGGTCCGTGGCGGTCCGGTTCCCGACGGAGGATGCGGCCGAAGCCCGCCTTGACCGCTTCATGCAGCGCCTGGGGATCCCCGTGGTGGCCTCAGTCGGCGGCGAGGTCGCGGTGCACAGCGCCATGTCGCTGAGTTCCCTGTCCGGCCTGGGCAACCTGTTCATCCCCATGGTCGTCGCCGCCCTCATCATCCTGAACACCATGATGAACGCCGTCTACGAGCGCTTCAGCGAGATCGGGGTATACAGCGCCGTGGGCCTGGCGCCGGCCCATATCGGCGCGCTCTTCATGGCCGAGGCGGCCATGTACGCCGTCATAGGGGGCATGTCCGGCTACCTCATCGGCCAGACCGTGGCCCTGGGCATCACGGAATACCAGTTGCTCGCGGGACTCACGCTGAACTACTCGTCTCTCTCCGCCGTGGCCTCCACGGCCATGGTCATGGCAGTGGTCATGCTGTCGACGATCTATCCAGCGCGGCAGGCCTCCCAGATGGCCGTCCCGGACGTCAACCGGCAGTGGTCCTTCCCCGATCCCGAGGGAGACGACTGGCGTTTCGAGTTCCCCTTCACCATCAGCCGGAAGGAGACACTCGGCCTCTGCGCCTACCTGACGCGGTTCTTCGAGTCGTACGGCGAGAGCACCCTGGGCAGCTTCATGACGGACGAGGTGGCGCTGATTGGGACGAACGGATCTGCTCCGGCAGCAGGGCGATCGGGCGGCCGGACGGCCAGCGCCGGTCCGGGTGAGATGCGGGTGTCCGATGCCGGTCCGGACACGTCCACCTACGAAATCAGCATGAAGACCTGGCTGGCGCCTTACGACACGGGGGTCAGCCAACGCGTGTCCCTCCACGCGACCCCCGCCGAGGAAGAACACGATCTGTACGCGGTGTGGGTGCACATCTACCGTCTGAGCGGCGACGTGGATTCATGGCAACGGCTCAACCGGCGTTTCCTGAATGTGCTGCGCAAGCAGTTCCTGGTATGGCGCACCGTGGACCAGGAGGTCAAGACGGTCTACGCGGACGAGGGGCGAGAGATGATCGCGGCAACGACGGGAGAAGCTGTCGTGGGAGACGCGGGACAGGTATCATGAAAGGCGACGGCAACGGAAGCCCCGGTGGTCCTAGTAGTTCCGGAAATCCCGGAGGCACCGGAGGCCCCGCTGGCCCCGGAGGCCCCTGGCTCAGGACGCTCATGGACCAGAACGTACGGGTCATGACCCCGGGATCCGCCACGGAGGATCGCGTCACGGTCATCGAGGCCGTCGAACCGCCCCACAGCCCGCCGCCCGTATTCACCCGGCACGCCTTCATCGAGATGTTCCTGGTCGTCAAGGGCGCCTTGACCTTCCAGTTCCTCCACGAAAGCGCCTTCGTGCTCGAAGCCGGAGAGATGGTAACGGTTCCCGGATGGAAACCCCATTCGTTCTGGAACGACGGTGATGATCCCGCCCGAATCATGCTGATCTGCACGCCCGCGGGACTGGATCGGTTCTTCGAGGCTTCCGACCGGTTGTTGCGGCGCATTCCCGTCGATACGTCCGATCCTGAGGAGTTGAAAGGGGAGATGGCCTGCCTGCGGGAAGAGTTTGGGCTGGAACACGTGGCGCCGCCGCCGGGGTGACAGGGTCTGCGGTGCCAGGTGGGCGGTCCTACCAGACAGCCTTCTCGTAAAAACTGCGGAGCACGTTGTCCGAAGTCACCAGCGGGGAGTTGTGCAGAGAAGCCGTGGCTACGATCGTCCGGTCGACAGGATCCCGGTGATTCCAATCCAGTTGCAGATTCCTGATCCAGGTACTCAGATCCACGGGCAGTATTTCCACCCGACTGGTTTGCTCCAGGTTTTCCAGGTATTCCCCGCCGGAAAGTGGCAGTACAAGCCCGCCCCGCTCCACTTTGATCCCGATCTCCCAAATCGATATCGAACTGACGCCTACGCGGTCGGCCTGTGAGATGGCCTGTTCGGCGGTTTTGGACAGGCGGCCCGGATCCAGCGTCCAGAATATCAGTGAGGACGTATCCAGTACGACCATTACGCTTCATCCCATTCGTCGGTGGTGGGCGTGTTGATGTCCTCGTGGTAGACGACTTTCCCGCGTAGTTTCTCGAACACCCTGTCAACCGGTTGCTTTGTTCCAATGGGCCGAATGCGCAGCACCGGACGCCGGTAGTGCGTCACGATCAGCTCCTCACCCGATTCCTCGATTTCCCTGAAGACCTGGAGCATGTTGGCCTTGAGCTTGCTTTTTGAGATGGTCGGCATGTGGTCCTCGGGTGATATAAAATGACTATGGTCATGTCTATGGTCATATAGTAAGGTCTGTTTCGATATTCGTCAACCTTAATTAGAGGAGAATCTTAGGACTACACGTCCACGGGCCGCAGATCCAGGGCCAGATCGCGGAAGTCCTTCACCCGGTGGAGGGTGATCAGGTTGGTGTCGTGCTGGTTCTTGCCGCCCCGGGCGGTGCGGGCGACGACCAGGAGATCGTCTCCGGAGATAACCTGCGAGGCGTAGCTGAAGGACTCCACCATGCTCCTGCTCATGGCCACGCAGCCGGCCTGGAACCAGTTGAGCGCGTCCACGCTGTACATGAGCATCAGGATGCGCCGCTCGTTGCCCGGGGGACCGCTGAAACCGATGCGGCGAAGGGGTTCCCGGTCCTGCCACGGGTTGGTGGACAGGGTCACGGTCGTCCAGTACAGGCCATCTTTCTCGTCGTGGACGATCTGGAATTTGCACTGGGCGCCCGGCATGGGGTGGAACTGGACGAACCGGTAGTCCAGGGTCTCGCCGTCGTCCTCGACTCGGCCGATGGAGGCCAGGCTCGACGTCGTGTGGCCGTCGACGATCGTGCGCATGATCATCCGGATCTCGCCGTCCACCCGTACGATGTTGCCTTCCAGGAAGCTGTCGGCCGGCACCTTGTCCTCCCCGCTCTCCGGATACCTTCGTTGAGAAAGCACGTCCGGGATGCCCGGGAACCGGACGTGGTTGGATATGCGCCAGGCCGCCGGATCGAGCAGATCGCGCGACAGGTCGCCGGCCACCACCAGCGACTTCCAGTCGAAGCGGCTCGGCGCGTCGCAGGTCTCGAAGGCCCGGTAGGCGTAGCCGTTGTGGATTAGCACCGGCGTGGGCGCACAGTGGTGCCTGCCCTCGAAGAGCGTGACCGGTCCTTCCCAGGTGAGGCCACCGTCTCGGGATCGGCCGATGACGATATCCCGGCTCCTCCGCCGGTTGCCGATGAGGTAGGCATCGTCTTCGTAAGACCAGATGGTTGCCCAGATGAAGTCCAGGTTAGCCGCGAGGGTCCACGTGGCGCCGTCGTCGTCGCTGATCAGCACTTCGGTCTGATCCGGCACGCGTTCCTTGAGCGGGCTGGGGCGAAACCACTCGTAACTGGCGAGCAGGCGTCCCGAGCGCATCCGGGCGATCGAGGGCGAACCGGCGTACACGTTCTCCGGATCGGGCGATGAGGCCAAAACGAGGTAGTCGTCGGCGAGCTGTTGGTTCATTTTTCAAGAGCTCCGGGAGGATGAGATGGACAGTCGGTCTGTGGGATTGAATATCGATTTTACCGGGAAGGAATGGCCTTGTCAACATAGCCATTGATCTGAACATAGCCCTTGATCTGTTCCGCCCACCTTATGTATCATAGAACCGATCACCGAAATCCCCATCGCAATCTTTCTGAATAGTCCGAATTAAAGCAACTGAACCGGGTAAGCCGGGAGGATACGCACATGGCTGGTAGAACTCACCTGTCCCGCAGAGACGTGCTGATCAAGGGAGGAATCGCGACAGCCGGCATGACGCTGCTGCCTTCCCACGTGCTGGCCCAGTTGGACCAACTGGCGCGGGACGAAACGCCTGTAAACTGGATCGACGAATTCGGGCCGCCCCGAAGCCCCGATTTCGTGCTGCTGGACTGGAATGGCCTGGAGTCGTGGATTACACCCGTGGAACAGTTTTTCTCGGCCAGCCACTATCCTGAACCGACTGTCGACGGTGATACCTACAGTCTCGAAATCACGGGCGCGGTGAGACAGAGGCTCAACCTGAGCCTGGAGGAGATCAAATCCATGCCGCGCAGGGACCTCGACTTCACCCTCGAATGCTCGGGCAACCGGGGCGTTCCCGTCTTCCGAGGCGGGGTGTACAACGCCCGGTGGACCGGCACGCCGCTGGCGCCGATCCTGGAGCGGGCGGGGATGTGGGATAATGGCATGGAGGTGGTTTTCTTCGGGCATGACGAAGGGGAGGAGGTCATCACGCCCCGCCGCAGCGAGCCGCTGACCATGAAGCAGAACTTCGCCCGTTCGCTCACCATGGCGCAGGCCATGGACCCGGACATCCTGCTGTGCTACGAGGTGAACGGCCAGACGCTGCCGCCGAAGCACGGCTACCCCCTGCGCCTTATCGTACCCGGCTGGTACGGGATTACCCAGGTGAAGTGGCTGAAACGCATCGAAGTGCGCACCACCCGGTACATGGGCCGCTTCATCTCGCGGGATTACGTCACGATCCGCGAGGAGACTCACAACGGAGAGACCGTGTGGCGCCAGGAGTCCGTGGGCAGAGGCCGCATCAACTCCGTCACGGCGCGGGTCACCCGGGTTGGTCCCCTGCACCGGATCTACGGCGCGGTCTGGGGCGAACCGCTCAGGGCGGTGCAGGTGCGCATCGACGACGGTCCGTGGCAGACGGCGGAGATCATCGAGGGAGAGGACGCCGAGTACGCCTGGAAGTTCTGGCGCCTGGACTGGGACCGCCCATCTCCCGGCGAGCATACGATCACGTCGCGGGGCGTAACGACGGCCGGCACGGTGCAGCCGGCGCCGGACGACCCCTACCTGGCCGGCAAGAAGACCTACTGGGAGAGCAACGGACAGGTAACCCGTACGATACGGACCTTCGAAAGCTAGGGAACCGTTTCCCGATCCATGATCATCGATTCCCACGCGTACTGCTTTCCGCCGGGTGACGCGAAAGCCGGGTATGGCGATGCCCGGGACCACCTACAGTGGATGCAGGCCGAACACGCGGTCCATCACCAGCCGGCCTGGCGGGTCCGGGACCGGGTCCCCGCTTCGTCGGAGGCGATCGCGCCGGCGGCGCCCGGCGACTGGTCCACGCTCCCCGACGTGGATTTCCGCGTCGATCGTACCCACGGCCGCGTGGTGTGGACGATCGACGGCGAAGACTACACCAAGCAGTTCTACCCGCCCCACCTGCGCAATCTCGAATACACGCCTGGCGACCTGATCGCCGAGATGGACTACGCGGGCGTGGACGCCGCCCTGCTTCATACCAATCCCATGCTGTGCCGCGACAGCGCCTTTCAGGCCGCGTGTGTCGAAGCCGCCCCGGACCGCCTGTACTCCATGGCACCCGTGGACGAGTGGCGCATCGCCGCGAAAACGGACCGGGTGATCGAAGAGATCGAACGGGCCGTGCGGGATCACGGGCTGCACGCCGTCAAGTTCAATGCCTCGCTGGCCTACCGCGGGAGCGGGAAGCCGTGGAGCCACGGCGCCTACCAGCCGTTCTGGGACGCCGTGACCGCGTTGAACGTCCCGGTTTTCTTCACCCTCGGTGCCGGACCCGTCCTCGGCTACCATGCCGACCTCACGCAGGGGTACTTAGGCGAACTCGCCGTGCTCATGGACTGGATGGACCGGTACCCGGACACGGTCTGCAGCATCACTCACGGTTTCCCCTGGCGCATGTTCATAGACGGCGACCGCCTGGTTCTGCCGGACGGCCTGTGGAGACCCTTCGAAAACCCCAACCTCAGCCTGGAAGTTTGCTTTCCCGTGCGGATCGGCGATCTGTTCGACTATCCCTATCGCGAGGTCTGGGCCGCGCTGGAGGAGATGGTCGGCCGGATCGGGTCGGACCGGTTGCTGTGGGGCACGGACATGCCCTTCCAGAACCGGTTCTGCACTTACCGCCAGTCCCGGGACTGGATCGAGAAGTACGCGGATTTCCTAAGCGAGGCGGACCTGACCGCGATCATGGGCGGTACCGCCGCGCGCATACTGGGCATCGCCAGCACCCGCAAGTTTACATAACACGGAGGATTCCATGCACGTCGGCACCCAGCAGTTCAGCACGGCGGACGAAGACCTCGAGTATCTCGCCCGTCACGGCGTTTTCAACAAGAACGAGAACAACATCACCTTTCACCGCGAATACGGTTGGGACGTGGAGGAACTGGCGGCGAAGAAGGAGAAGTGCGCCCGGTTCGGGATCGACATGGAGATGGTGGCGCTTCCCATCGCCCAGTTCAACGTGGACGGCGGCCAGGTGCCCAACTACATGCTGGGCAACTACGAAGAGGGCGACAAGGAAATCGAGCTGGTCTGCAACATGGTGCGCCAGGCCGCGGAAGCGGGTATCCCCGCGATCAAATACTACCTGTGCGAGATGGAGAACCAGCGCACCGAGAGCGATCCGCCCGGCCGCGGGGGGTCGATCTACAGCACCTGGCACCTGGAGAAGGCGAAGGACCGGCCGGCCAGGTACGACGAGCCCGTGACCGCCGAGATGAACTGGGCCCGCATCACCTACTTCCTGGAGCGGGTGATCCCCGTGGCGACGGAGTGCAAGGTCCGCATGGCCTGCCATCCCTGCGACCCGTGGCTGCCGCCCGGGTACCGGTGCGTGGACCGTGTGCTGGGTGGCTTCGATGGTTTCATGCAGTTCATCGAGATCTGCCCCAGCCCCTATCACGGCGTCAACCTCTGCCTGGGCTGCATGGCGGAGAGTTCTCTCGATCCCCTCAACGAGGTGCCGGACATCATCCGTTACCTCGGATCGCGCAAGAAGATCTTCCTCTGCCACTTCCGCAACATCGTGGGCGGGCGCAACAAGTTCCAGGAGGTCTGGCCGGACGAAGGCGTGATGAACATGCACCGCAACATGCAGGCGCTCAAGGAGGTCGGCTACGATCACATGTGCGTGCCGGACCACGCGCCGGGACACAAGGATCCGGACAGCTACCGGCAGGCCTTCGCCTACGAGTTCGGCTACATCCGGGCCATGATCCAGGCCGTGATGGACAAGGGGTAGGGCCACCCGGTTCTTCAGAATATACTCAACCATCTAATCGGTATTTGACCGGCAATAGCTTGTCGAAATACGTTGCCACGTATGTTTTAATTTCAAACAATATATCGAATATTATTGACAATCATGTTCGATTTTTGTATATGTTCTATTACGTATCGCCAACCGATCCACCACTGCGAGGGAGGTGAGTAATGGATCTCAGAGAGCTCGGACAAAGACTGCGTTATGCGCGGGAGTTCAGGGGGCTCAGTCAACAGGCGACAGCGAAAGCCATTGGTGTGACAAGAACGGCAATTACTCAGATGGAGTCCGGTAACCGGTCAGTTTCGACACTGGAACTGTCAAAACTCGCTGAGTGTTTTAGACGACCGATAAGCTACTTTTTTCAGGAGACTACCGAGGAAGAAGATATACTAATCTCGCTATACCGAATTGCACCTAATTTGAAAAGCAATCGTGCAATTCGAAATCGAGTTGGTCAGTGCCTAGACCTCTTTCGAGAAGGCTTGGCCATGAAAAAGATCCTCGGTATAGAATCCCGTGCAGGTCTACCCGTGTATGATATTCAACCCCCTCGAACCAGAGGCGATGCTATTACCCAGGGCAATAAGGCTGCTACAGAAGAGAGGCGTCGGTTAGGCATAGGTGAGTCTCCGATTCACAATATCACGGAGCTAATTGTGTCGCAGGGAATCTGGGCTTCCGATGCAAAACTGCCACAAGAGATGTCGGGACTTTTTGTTAATCATAGCTCATTTGGATTGGCGATTGTCGTTAACTCAGATCATTCGCGAGGTCGGAAACAGTTTTCCTATGCACATGAATATGCCCATGCACTTATGGACAGGGATGGGAATCTAGCGGTCTCCAGTAGAGAAAACTCGTCCGAACTGGTGGAAGTACGAGCAAACGCATTTGCCGCGTCTTTTTTAATGCCTGCAGGAGGCGTATACGAAGAACTAAAGGACTTGGATACGGATTTCCCTTACCAAAGGGTTCATACCGTATACGATGCTGCCCGTGGAGAGCCATTAGAAGGAGTCATACGTACGTCACCAAGTTCGCGTGGCGTGACCTATAAAGACGTGGCGAAAATAGCACATCGTTTTGGGGTTAGTTATCAGGCAGCACTATATCGAATGAAAAGTCTAAGGATAGTATCTGACCAGGAAATGGACCGTCAGATGGCATTAGAAGATCTAGGTAAGGAGTTTCTCAATGAGTTAAGCGATTCCGAAAGTGTAGAAAGAAGGGATTTGAAAAAACCATCTGATCGAGAACTGCGCTTTGAAGTGGCTGGTCTTGCAATTGAGGCCTTCCGAAGAGATTGTATCTCCCAAGGCCGACTTCTAGAACTAAGTAAGTTGCTAAAAATAGATGGTCAGCAATTTATCGACTTTGCATTGAAGGCGCGTGGGAATTGAAAATGTGTATGGTGAAAAACAAGCCCAAGATCGTAATGGATTCAACAGTGATAGTCAGTCTATTACGTACAGATCGCTTAGCAATATTCAGCCGATTTGCCCACGGTCGTCTGCTGATAACAAACCATGTATTAGTGGAGATAACAAACTGTTTCCCCGATCAATTGAAGTCATTTGAGTATCTGGTTGATCGCGGGATTTTAAAGCAGATCTCTGTCAGTAACAAGGACGAACTGTTGGTGTTCCGTGATCTATGTAAACTAAACACGTTGGGTATTGGTGAATGCGCTGCCATTGCGGTTGCTGTAACAGGAAATCGAATCTTGGCGATAGATGGTAGATGTGCCTCAAGTCAAGCCAGAAGGATGCAACCAGATCTTCGCATTTTAAGCACCAAGAATCTAATGGATACTTTGCTTAAGAATAACGTGATGGATGAAAACAGACTCAAGACAGCATTAAATGCACCATTTAATACGAGTTCCGACCGACCCCCAAACACAGGCGTCGTGGAGTCTTCTTAGATTGTCAACTGTTTACCTTTTGAAGTCAGTCTGATTAGAAACCATTGACTCGGTAGATGACAAATTATGCCCGATAGCAAAAAGTTTTACGTTCTTGCTTTGGATGGTGGCGGTACAAGAGGGGTATATTCCGCGCAACTTCTTTCCAAGCTTGAAACGACATTGGGACGTAGTATCAGAGACTGTTTCCATCTTATAGCTGGATCAAGCACCGGTTCAATTGTAGCGGGTGCGGCTGCAACAGGTATAAAGATGGAAAAAACCGTTGGTTTTTTTGAGAAATCGGCCAAAAGGGTATTCAAGAAACGTTTTTATCGATGTGGATTAACAAAAAGTAAGTACCGAAATGAGCAACTTAGGGAAGTTATTACAGATTCACTTCCTTCAATAACTCTTGGCGAAATTGAAACACCGCTGATGATAACTGGTTCCGATACGAGTACCGGCAAAGCGAGGGTATTCAAGTCAAGATACTTAAAGCAACTTGGAGAACCTTACGTAATGGATGGGAACTTGCTATTGAGCAAAGTGATTCTAGCTTCGTGTTCCGCACCAACATTTTTCGATCCAACAGATATCGATGGTCATCTAGTTGTCGATGGCGGTCTCTGGGCTAACAATCCTTCGATCATATCGCTTTCCGAAGCTATTTCGAAATTCAACAGGGAGGTAAAAGATGTCAAAATCCTATCCATAGGGACAGGACAGAAAACCGAAAGCATATACGCTAGACAGAAGCACTGGGGATTACTTACAGGATGGGGTGGGGTCAAACTCGTTACGTATTTCCTTGACCTGCAGTCTCAAGCTTCCAAGAACATGGCCGAGTTAGTCCTTGGTAACAACTATCTTCGTCTTAACCCATCGATAGGAGACTGGAACCTGGACGATACAGAGCACTTGGAAAACCTACGGTCTCTTGCTGACATGGATTACTCGTACAATGTAGATGCAATAAAAGCTTTTACAATTCCCGATGGAGGTTAAAAATGAAACATCCTCAATACTTTGTTGATTTCCTAAAAAATGAAGTCAACCTGAATCCGGATAGGCTTGAAACACTCAAAAGTAGGTCTAGTGCAGTAGGTAAATACCTGCGCGACAACCTGGGTTTATATCGAAAGACGGAACGACAGGGATCGTATGCTACTGAAACGATAATTAAACCAGTTAACAATCATGAATATGACGCAGACTTGCTTCTTTACATGAAGTATGATGCGGACAAAGTACCTCGGGAATACATAGAGGATGTTTACAGTTGCCTGAAGAAGAATAAAACCTACAAGGATAAGATCCACAGAAAGACCCACTGCGTTATA
The DNA here is from genome assembly GCA_009838645.1 of Gemmatimonadota bacterium. Classification (NCBI taxonomy): domain Bacteria; kingdom Pseudomonadati; phylum Gemmatimonadota; species Gemmatimonadota bacterium. The sequence continues at coordinate 51,778 of VXRC01000045.1, forward strand.
ATTGACTATACAGGGGATTTCCATCTGGATCTCGTCCCTTGTATTGAAAGCAACGGTAGCTCATATGTGTGTAACAGACAGACTAACAAGTACGAACTCACAGATGGGACTGGTTATAGGGACTGGTTCATTGGTAAATCCAGAAAGACAAATGGTCACTTAAAACGAGTGGTAAGATTGCTGAAGTACCTAAGGGACATTAAGCAGACCTTTTCAATACCCTCGATTGTATTGACGACTCTTGTCGCAAGGGAAGTACTAGAGTGGGGTGACGAGAACCGCTATAGTGATATTCCAGAAACATTGAAAACAATATCTAATAGGATCAACGGTTTTCTACAAGCCAACCACTACTTACCTTCAATCGCTAATCCCGTCATTCCATCAGAAAACCTCGCCACAAACTGGAGCCAAGATCAGTATACGAACTTCAGAAGCAAATTCGATCTATACAATAGTAAAATCAATGATGCTTACGCTGAAAATGACCACAACGAAAGTGTTAAAAAATGGCGAAGTGTTTTCGGTGAGAAATTCGGTAAGCTTAATGGTACAAACACGTACAGGAGTGCATTGGGTACTACAGGAATTACCTCATCCGTGACCCCTAGGAAGCAGCACGCTGGTTTGCACGAGATTGCCAGAGAATTCCCACTTAATGATAACCAGATACAGAGATTATTGGACCAGTTTCCACGTTTACGTTATGAACCAGAACCAAAAAGGATCGTCGGTGGAATTGACTTCTGCGCCTATTACGACACAAAGTCGGGGAAACTTGAAATTGGCGACTTAGAAGATGCACGAACACATCCTCTGTTTATTTGCGATAGTTATGAAATCAAAATATGCTTGAATTCTGTGGATCTAAATGGCTGGCCAGCTGTTTATGAATCTGGTGGCAGACATTACGAGATTGCTACCCGGTACAGAATACCTGAAGTTGATCTACATTTCTATCCGAATAGTGGTGCCTGCTGTCTTGGAATAAGAAGATCACGTCCAAGTACACGATTTGATGTCATACAGTTTGTAGCTGACCTGGTTATCCCGTTTCTATACCGACTTTCTTATGTAGATAAGTTCGGGTTGGAAGCTGCACGTAGGGATCTTTGGGGTGAGTATTCCCATTCGGATGGTATACAGGAGTATATAACAGAAATGTTAGTATACGCTGGTAAAAACCCAGGACGGAATACCAGTTGTCCGTGCGGAAGTGGAAAGAAATACAAAAACTGCCATATGAATGAGGTAGAGCATACATTGAATGCAGTAAATAGCCTGTGATATTTCTGAGAAATAAGGCTAAGATACTTCCGGAGTATTAAAAGTGATCTCAAAACGCATACTACCCGGCGAGCGCCTCGACGACGCCCAAATGGACGTGATTCTCGAGGACTTTTGCAGGAATGGTGTCACCCTCATTCCCGGGGTGCTGACGAGGGAAGAAATCGACGCACTCCGCGAGGTCACGGACCGTTGCTTCAACGATCCCGTCCTGGCCGGCACCGATTACTTGAGCGGCCAGGGAGACGGATTCGTGCTGCGGAACACGCTGGAGCTGGACGCGGTGTTCGTGGACATGCTGATCCGTGAACCCATCCTGAGCCTGGCCGAGGCGGTCGTGGGGGAGGACTGCAAGTTCTGCGGTCAGAACGTGATCCGCAACGCGCCGGGACAGGCGATCGATCTGTGGCACGTGGACGACCGGGTGGAGTTCCCGCTGCCGGACGACGTGCCCCGCCACGACCCACGCATCCGCATGCCCGTGCAGTGGTTCACCATCCAGATGGCGCTCACCGACATCGACACGGTCGAGGACGGCCCGACGCAGTTCGTCCCGGGCAGCCACTATTCCGGCAGGGACCCCAACAGCCAGGAAAACCCCGAGTTCGATGGACGAGGGCCGGTATCGGTCTTCTGCAAGGCAGGAGACGTCTACCTGCAGAACAACCAGTGCTGGCACCGGGGTGCGCCGGTTACGTCGAACCGGATGCGCTACGTCTTCCAGTCCCAGTATGCCGCCCGCTGGGCCCACCGGCGATTTTCCGAATACCACCACGTTCCCGTACCGCCCACGGTGCTGTCCCGGGCGTCCGACCGGTTGCGCGGCGTGCTGGGCGTGTGACGTAACGGACTCCGGCCTAGCCCCGGCATCGACCGGGTGTGCTTGGTGGATTAGTGCACGATGGTCTCGAACTGCGCGGGCAGCGCCACCTCGAGGAGTTCGAGGTCGGTCGAACGGTCTGTGAGCGACGTCTTCGTGTGCGGAGGAATGACGTAGGCGTCCCCTGCCTCGAGCCTGTGGGCAACCTGGTTTTCCCCGTTCAGCGTCACCTCCCCTTCCATGACGAAGGTGAAGAGGATATCGCCCGTGTGGCTAGTGACCTGTTCGCCGCCACCAGAGGAGCGGCCGTCCGGGCCGCCATCCGTGCCACTTCCACTCGCGTCGCTTCCACTCGCGTCGCCGCCGGCCGCACCGCTGTCCGCGCCATCCGTCGCCCGGGCGACCTGCACCGAGGCCACGCCGTCCGTCGCCTTTCCGATGCCCGTTTCCCTCGCTTCGAACCCAGCAATTCTCCACGGTTCCCACACCGCGTCCTTGAGCTGGTGGCGGCAGAAGGTCTGACCGCCGAAGACGCGGTCGGGATTCAGCACCTGGGTCGGCAGCTCGACCTCGTGGTCGATAGTGGTCACGTGGTCAGCCGGGACGCCGATCTCGATCACCTGGAGGTTCTCGGACGATTCGAGCACACGGTGCCGTATTTCCGGGGGCTGGATCACGCAGTCCCCGGCCTTCAGCATGAAGGGCGGCCCCTGGTCCTCGTAGACGAGCTTCACCTCGCCCCGGTAGGCGAAGATCAACTGGAATCCCACGGTGTGGTAGTGCACGACGTCGGGTACGGGTCCGGCGTCGGGTATCCGGATGTGGGAGGCGATGATGCTCCCACCCAGGCGGCCTGGTACCAGGTCGCGGTAGTGCATGCCCGCTCGGCCGATCACCCAGGGCGTGTTGTCCTTGAGCCTCCGCACGAGGAAGGCGTGCTGTGTCGGCGGGATCTCGAGCGGCGGATCGGCCTGTACGATCTCGATTCGGGTGCCGTTCGGCGCGGTGAGTTCGGTCTCGCCGCCAGCGAGGGCCGCCGGATCGCGGCACAAGATCCGCAGCGTGCCCGGTGGTTCGGAGGCATCCTGCTCCAGCCGGATGGTGAGTCCGTGGCCGGAGAGGACGGAGACCGTCGGGTAGTCGGCTGGGTAGATCTTGTCCATGCGGAACCCGAGGGTCTTCATGAAGAACCCCAGGTCCGCGGTCAGGTCCTCGGACGGCAGCCGGATCTCGGCGCCCTGGATATTGTCCGCGCGGTTGGATTGTTTGTCGTCATGTAACTGCATCGGCCTGCTCCTTCAACCTTTGAATCGATACTTCTCCACGACGTCCATGTTCAGCTCCGTTCCCAGCCCGGGTTTCTCGGGAAGCCGGAAGTAGCCGCTTTCCACGACCGGCGGATCGGTCAGCAGGTCGTCGCGCCAGGGGGCGTCCCACTTTTCGTCCACGAACTCGAGCACCAGGGCGTTCGGGATGTTGGCCATGACGTGGAGGCTCGCAGTCGTCGACAATGCGCTGTTCGGATTGTGGGGCGAGACCTGCATATAGTAGCTTTCGGCCATGGCGGCGATCTTCTTGGTCTCCATGATGCCGCCCGTGCGCACCACGTCCGGCATGATCATGTCGACGGCCTGGGCGGCGATCAGGTCCCGGAAGCCGAAGCGCGTGTACCGGCGCTCGCCCACGCACACCGGCACGTTGACCGACGCCGTCACCCGGGCCAAGGCGTCGATGTTCTCCGGGTGGACGGGCTCCTCGTAGAACAGCAGGCCGATTTCCTCCAGCCGGTTGCCGATGCGGATCGCGGCGCTCGTGGTGTACCGGCATCCCACGTCGGTGCAGAGGTCCACCTCGTCGCCCACGGCCTCGCGGCACCGGCGCATGTGTTCCAGTGCGAGCTTTTCTTCGCGAAGCGTGACGGAACGCGGTGAATCGATACGCTCCCCGTTGGCCAACTGGTCGGCGGGGAAGTACGCCTTGATGGCGGTAACGCCCTTCTCGGCCAGCGCCGCGCATTCCTCCGGGTTGGACGCATGGCTGTAGAACCGGATGCGGTCGCGGCACGGTCCGCCGATGAGGTTGTAGATGGGCTGCCCGGTGACCTTGCCCACGATGTCCCACAGGGCGATCTCGATGCCGCTGACGGCCGCGATGACCGCGCCGGTCTGCCCGATCTGCTCCAGGGCGTAGTACATGCGATGGTACAGGTACTCGATGTGGAAGGGATTTTCGCCGATGATGAGCTTGCCCAGTTCCTCCACGGATTGGGCGATGATCGTACCGCCCGGCCAGTTCGTGGCGTCCCCCAGGCCCACGACGCCCTCGTCGGTATGGACCTGGACGAAGATCCATGGCGATCCGATGTCCCGGGTTTTGCGCCAGGACTCTACCAGATGAACTTTCACATCGGTGATTTTCACAGACTTCCTCCGGGCGTCATCCAGGCTGCGCGCGGTTCGAGCCGCCGCCCTCAGTCCCGCCGCAGGTGGCTGAACTCCGGTTTGGGACCGCCCTCTTCCCGGTCCCACTGCCACAGTTCCGTGTAGGGAGACTGGGCCTGGAAACCAAAGATGACCGGTCCGTCCTCGCCCGCCCGTTCGAGCACGTCGGGCTTCACCACGCGGGCCATCTCGTATTCGCACTTGGTCCAGCGGCGCCGCCAGGGGCTGAGCACCGCGTAACGCGGCTCGTCCGTCTGGTTCTTCGTCGTGCCGTGCCAGGTGTTCACGTCGAAAAGCACCAGCGATCCTTCCGGGGCCACGGCGGTCCGGGCATTGTCGTAGGCCGAGTCGGGCACGTCCAGGTACTCGTAGCGGTGGCTGCCGGGAACGAACTCGGTGGCGCCGTTGAGTTCAGTGAAGGGACTCAGGCAGAAGATCACGTTGAGCGCGATCGAATGGCTGGTGATCCGCCGGCCTTCGTCGGCTTCGGGCATGGAAGCCTCGCGGTTGTGGCCGGTAATGCCGCTGTCGGAATGCAGGCCGTGACCGCCCTCTCCGGGCATCACGACCGACCCGTACACGGCGCTCAGGAGCGCGTCGGAACCCAGGAAGTGGCGGACCAGCCGCAACAGGTCGGGCAGCTGGTAGAACCGCTCGAAGACCCGTGCCTTGTTGAACAGCCACTCGAAACTGCCCCGTTCCTTGTCGGGGTAACGGGCCTTCAGTTCCCTGCGCGCTTCGGCGCACTCGTCCGCGGTCAACTGGTCCGTCAGGATGGTGTAGCCCTCGACCTTCAGGTCCAGCACATGGCTTTCAAATTCCGCCTCTGTCATGCCATGGTCCCTCTTACCTTGTAAATGTCAGAGTCTAACGTCCTGCCAGATCGTCGCCCAGGTCGGTCGCGTCCACCTTGCCCTTCTCCAGGCTCACGCCGACAACGAATAGTTCGAGGTCTTCGCCGGTATGGTTGTAGATGCCGTGGGCTCCGCCCATGCGATTCGGGATAGCGTCCCCGCGGACGACCTCCTCCGTCTCGTCATTCACCGTCATCCGGCCCCGGCCGTTCATTATCATATAGGCCTCATCGACGATCTCGTGCCGGTGGTAACCTACGGAAGTGCCTGGCGGCAGCAGTATGTGGCAGAGATACTCGAAATTCGTCTGGAAATCCCGGCTGCCCCATACCTCCCGAAAAAACACTTCGCCCTTGCCGCCGTGGTGCCGTCGAGGTTTCAGCAGGGCGCGGTCGAAACACCCCACGGGCAGGCGATCCGTGGATTCCAGCTCGACCCCGATGCGCGGGTCGTCGAAATCCTCGTGCTTCGGTTTGCGGACCGTATCCACGCAGTGAAAATTGAAGAACCAGGTATCCCGGTCCGTGTGGTTGTAGATGCCGTGGGACTCGCCCGAGCGCAGGGGCACCGCGGCGCCGCCGACGACTTCGGCCGTGCGGCCGTTGTGGGTGAATTGCGCGGCGTTGTCGATGGTAACGAAAATTTCTTCCGCGTAGGTGTGGCTGTGCTGACCTATGCCGCTGCCAGGCGGGAAAATCACCGAGTGGATGAACGTCCACGGCGATTCGAAGTCACGTTCGCTGAAGCCGGGGTTGAAGTAGCTTGCCGCGGCGCCGCCGTGGCTAACGCCCAGGTGCATCTCTTCACGCCTGGTATGGGTAATCCGCATGCTGGCCGCTCCGGACTCCCGGCGATATCCTCATCCGGGGGTGTGAGCCTGCAGGAACTTCAAGGGGCATCAACCTCAAAGGGCATCAACCTCAAAGGACCACTTCCTCGACAGGCTGCGTGCCGGTCTCGTAGGCGGGCCGCCACCGGTCGTGGGCCATGGACTCTTCCTCGCTCAGCCCGCACAGCCAGTTCCAGGTGTGGATGCGGCGCCTCAGGTCCCGGTAGGATTCCACCCCGCTCGTGTAAGGCGCGGCCGGGCGATCCCGGTACGCGGGGATTTCTTCCGAATCGATCAGCCAGTCGCGCCGTCGCGGTTCCGAATTGCGGAAGTAGGAGAACTTGATCATGCTGCGGGGCTTGTGATTGAGTTTGGGACCGGCCCGGTGCCAGATGCCGTACCGGGTAATGGCCACGGTGCCGGCCTTCACGACGAGCGAAAGTTGCCCCATAAGATCGCCATAGTGGGCCAATGCGTCGCGATTGACCGCCCGGCAGTGGGAGCCGGGCAGGATCATGGTCGGCCCGTCCTCGATATTCACGTCCTGCGGATAGTAGTAGCACTGGAGTTCGTTGATCTCGTAGCCGAGTCCTGATATGCCGTCCGAATGCCAGTCCTGTCCCGAGACCGGCTGGTCTATGAGATGGTGATGTCCCCCCGTCGGCATAAGGAAGTTGGGACCAAGGAGCGAACGAATTACGCCCGCCAACCGGGGATGGAGCAGCACTTCGCGGATGAAATCGGGTGAACCGACCGTTTCCTTCGCGGGGCCTTGTTGCAAGTTGCGGCACCGCTCGTTGTAATCGGGATCCACCATCTCGTCGAGCACGACATAGCCCTTTGCCACGAAATCCATCACGTCGTCATCGGTCATCGTCGGTTTGATCTCCGCCATCGGTAAGCCTCCTCAGTTCCACTTCTCGAGTATGAAATCGAAACCTACGTAGTCGTTTTCGAGGTCCTTGTATTCGTAGAGCTTATTGATGGGGTACTGCACCACGCGCCATCCGTCGGCGACCGCTTCCAGGACGGATTCGTATGGCGGCTCGTCGCCCGGCAACTTGAGCTCGGGCCCCTCGCCCGGGACGAATACCGCCCAGCCGACGATCCCGGACCGCATGTTGATCGACCGGGCCGTCAGGTACATGATCCTGAGCGGCCGCTGGTTTTCTATCAGCCCTTCAAGTTGTTCCAGGTCCCCGTAATCCAGCCCCTTCTCTTCCAATTTCTTACGACTTTCGGCAATCCATTGCCTGATTTCCGATTGCATGTCATATGCCTTTATGTATCAGCGTGATGTCCGATATCTACAAGTGTATATGTAAGGGGAATCCGGTGTGGCTGTCCCGGATTGTAAAGGCGAAACAGGCACCATGTCAAGCATGATTGAAGATTCCCGTCACCGGCATCCGCAATCCGCGACGGGCTTGACAGCAACACCCCGACCCCGTAAGTTCCCAAGAATCTGAAAACCGTTTTCCAGGATAGCCAAATGTCCACTTCACAGCCCCTGAACGCCCAGCAGATCGCCTACTTCAAGCTGAACGGCTACCTGGTGCTGAAGAACGTCTTCGACGAGCAGACCCTGGAGGCATGGCGGCGGCAGATCTGGCGGGCGCTCGATGGCTGCCTGGAGGACCCCGCGACCTGGCCCCGGGAGACAAGCGGTCTCGACGGATACGAATACGATCCGCCCGAGTCGGCCCTCGTGCACCATCCCTGCATGATGTCGATCATCGACCAGCTCAGCGGGGGACACTTCGTCGCGGGCGATGGCATACCGATCATACGCTGGCCCGAACCGGAGCGGACGTTCGAAATCCCCAAAACAGGCCATATCGACGCCTACGGCGGTCGCTGGCTGCCCTTCATGATCGGCGCGACGACTTATCTATACGACGTGGAACCCGGCGGCGGCGCCCTCATCTACTGGCCGGGAAGCCACCACGCCGCCCACAGGTACTTCCTGGAGCATCCCTCGCATGTGGACGGGAGTTTCCTGGAGATCGAGGGATTCTCCTGGGATGTGTTCTGCGACAACCCGGCCACCGGCGGCCGGGAATTCACCGCGAAGGCCGGCGACGTGGTGCTCTGGCACTCCTACCTGACGCACAATGGATCGGAGAACACCAGCCATTCGCCGCGTTTCGCCCTGTTCGCCCGCTGGAACCACGAGAAACACCTGGACCAGGCCTTCCGGTACGAGATTCCCGAAGACCTGTGGAAGTACTGGGCGGTGTGAGCCGGCGACAAACGTGGTGTTGCAGTTAGCCAGTAACTAAAAAGCGGATATTGCAAATGGATCTACGCAAACTAATCTTGGAAGACGTGAGATGTTTCGGCGGACGTCAAGAATTCGACATCCGGCCAATTACGTTTTTAGTTGGTGAGAATAGCACTGGTAAGTCCACTGCGCTTGGCTGTTTTCAAATTATCCATGATTTCATTTTTAGTAATGAAATTGGATTGAATTTCAACGTGGAACCATATTCGATGGGTTCGTTTACGGACATCGTTAGGAGGTCTAGACCCGGTAAGACTCATTTTCGGATCGGCGTCGGATTTCAATCAGAATCATCACAAAGCGATCTGGAGTACATGCTGGTACTTTCAGCTAAAAACCGTGGATCCGAGCCAACCATACAAGAGCAGAACGTCCGTATGTCGAAAGGTGAGGTTACGTTTATCGAAAGATCAGCTGGAGATGGTGTAGATGGCATGCAATCAGAGTACTTAAAAGGATTTGAAATAACTGATCCTCCATCTAAGGAAGGTTTTCAGAAAACTACTGTTGTATCTGGAAGGTACCACTTGGACAAAACAGTCTTGGATTTACTGTTACCGATCAATAGATACCGACATTTGACGGCCAAGTGGCGTCCAGAGTCCATGCACGTCTTGGTTAATCTCGGCGAAAAACCTCCCGGACCCTTCGGCGGAGATTGGAATAAGTTGTTTGGGAAAGATCACTTGCTTCCATCTGAAGCATATAGTTTTGCTCCGATAAGAACTAATCCATTACGTACCTACGATCCATTAAGGGAAGATATGGATCCTGCCGGCAGCGACATCCCCATGGTTATCAGGAACATGTTTATAACCGAAAGAGACAGATGGGAAAAACTCAAAGGAAACCTTGTCGCATTCGGCAAATCATCAGGATTGTTTTCTGATGTCAATGTGAGAGTACTTGGCAATTCCTCAGGTGACCCGTTTCAAATACAGATTAAGGTAAATGGCCCCAAAGTGAATATGAAAGATGTAGGACATGGAGTGAGCCAGATTCTTCCAATACTTGTACGTATACTCGACAGTCCTCGGAACATGGTTTTCCTGATGCAGCAACCTGAGGTCCATCTGCATCCTAAGGCACAGTCAGAGTTGTCGTCTATTCTCGTTGAAGCAGTAAAGCAAAAGAAACATAGATTCGTCATAGAAACACATAGCGATCACCTGGTAAATCGGGCGCGAATCGAAATCATGAAAGGAACAATCGATCCACAGGATGTTTCGCTGATATACCTTGAACCTGTTGGTAACCGGGTCAGTGTCCATAACATTCAGTTTGATAAACTGGCGAATCTGTTGAATGTTCCTCAAGGATATAGGGATTTTTTCATCGATGAATCGGATAAGCTACTCGGTTTATCCAAGTGAAAGTGGAGACATGTGTCTTATCTTGGATGCAAATAAGTTTAGTGATTACTTGAACCCCGAAGATGAAAACATGGAACCAGTTAGAAGGTGGATGAAATCCAAAGGTAAATTGGTTTACTCTCCAACAGAGAAACTAAAGCAGGAGTTAGACAGGCATAAAAAGATGAGACTGCAGATTGACGAATACCGCAAAAACGGTAGTCTTAAACAATATCCTGCACAAGAAGTTGAAAGGGTTAAAGACAGGTTACCCTCATTACAGTCAGATGATCCTGATATTATCGCTTTAGCACAAGTAGCAGAAGTTGGCCTGTTGGTTTCAGGTGATACTGACTTGCATGCGGATTTCAAAGCAGTAATTGGAGGGAGTGTGTATCAGACGAGAAAACACAGCCGCTTGTTGAGAAGAGATACCTGTCCTTGATCCCCATTGCTGCCACCACTTCTATTTCATCAAAACACTCACTTCCCCCATGACCTCCGCCCCCCGCTACCTCACCCAGGATCAACTGGCTCAGTTCTGGTCCGAAGGCTACCTCGTCCTGAAGGGCACGCTGGATGATGAGGTCGTCAATAACGCCCGTGGCTTTCTGCTGGACCTGATCCCGCGCGACCTGGTCATTCCGGACCACTATCACGCGAACCACGCTCGGTTCAAGCCCCATAATCCGGACGGAAACGGCAGTTTTTTCGAGCCTGCCATGCTGCCCCTGCTGCAGAACGAGGGGCTGTATGGCGCAGCCGTAGATATCCTGGAGACCGAATACATCCAGGTCTGGGACGGCTCTGCGGGGATCACCCTGAGAAACCGTGCCATGGAGGGGCGGCTCCAGAACCTCCACCTGGACGCCGTACCCAAGGGTCCGGAGGAGTTGAACGAGGGCTTCTTGCGTACGGGAATCGGCATCGGCGGATGCTATTACCTCAACAATGTGGAAGACAACGGCGGCGGCATCCACGTGGTGCCCGGCGCGCCGAACCGCGTTCGGGAGATCATGCTGGACGAGCCGGACGGGCTCAAGCGCAACGACGGCTGGGGCAAAATCGTCGATTTCAGGTCGTCCATGGAGGTCACGGGGGACGCCGGCGATTACGTGCTCATGCACCACCTGATGCCCCACTCGGCGAGCGCCAATCACAATGCCTCGCCGAGAATCGCCCAGTTCACCCGTCTTCAACCCCTGTCGGAAGAAGAGGCCCGGCAGGCACCCGGCCCTGATCGGCCGTTGAGTGCGGACGCCCTGGCCACGCTGACTCCGCTGGGGCGCAAAATGTTCCGGCTGGATCCCTGGATCGGGTAACCTCAAGTGCCGCAACGGGATCGGATGAACGCCATGTCCTCTGAACCACCCCGGTCAAGGGGCACTGCGGCCATTACCCTGCGGGCCGGGGTCATCGGTCTCGCGCTCTCAGCCGTGGTCGCCTTCTGGGGACAGTTCTCCGCCGATCACGCCGGATACAACTATTCCACCTACGCCCATCTCCCCGCGGCGCTGCTGATCCCCTTCCTGATCCTGATCCTGGGTCCCCACGTCCTGCTCAAGCGACTGTCACCCCGGTACGCCCTGACGACGTCCGAACTGATCGTGGTCTTTGCCATGGGCATGATCGGTTCGATGGTGCCCGACTGGGGCATGACGAGGTACCTGGTCTCCCTCATCACCGGGCCCTTCTACCATTCGAGCCCCGAGAACCGCTGGGCGGAAACGTTCTTCGACACGCTGCCCGCGTGGCTCGTGATCAGTGACAAGACCGACGCGGTCAGGGTTTTCTACGAAGGCGCCGCGCCGGGTTACCGGATCCCCTGGATGGCCTGGATCTCGCCCCTGCTGTGGTGGATGTCGTGTTTCGGCGCCCTGATGTGGACTGGCGCATGCATCGTGGTCATCCTGAGGAAGCAGTGGGTGAGCCACGAACGGCTGCGCTTTCCCCTGGGGGAGGTGGCGCTCAACCTGATGGGCGTGGGGAAGGACCGGGACGAACCGCCCATGGTCCGCACGACCGCCTTCCGGATCGGCGCCGGCCTGTCGCTGGCCGTCGTGTGCTGGAACATCGCATCCTACTGGGACATCGTTACGCCCGTCCCAATCATGGGCCCGGACCTGCTGCAAGTAAAGGTCCATCCGTCGATCCCGGATCTTCCCATCCGGCTGAACGTCTTCGTGCTCTGCTTCGCCTTCTTCATCAATGCCGAGATCCTCCTCAGCCTGTGTTTCTTCCTGCTGTTCACCACGCTGCAGCGGGGCGTGCTGAATATGCTCGGGGTCACGGCGGCGACGACCATGTCGCCGACCGGCCTCGTGGGCACCCAGTCCATCGGCGCTCTGATCGCCCTGGTGGCGTGGGGACTGTGGATGGCGCGCCGGCACCTGGCCGCCGTGGCCCGGCGGGCGTTCCGCAGGGATCCGTCGGTGGATGACAGCGGGGAGTTCTTCTCGTACCGGCTGGCGGTCTTCGGCCTGGTCTTCGGCCTGCTCTACCTGCTGGCCTGGCTGTACAGCATCGGCATGTCCCTGCCGGTCAGCCTGATCCTCCTGGCGGTCCTCTTCACCATCTATCTCGGCATGGCCCGGATCGTCGCGGAGGCGGGACTTGTCGCCATGGACCTGCCGGTGAACGCCAACAACTTCACCGCGGGCATCATCGGCGCCGACAACCTGGACCCCTCCACGATCACCGCCCTGGGCATGACGAACGCCTTCGCCCGGAACTGGCGGACCTTCACCATGATCGGGCTGTCCCACGCCGCCTACCTGCAGCGCTGGATGGCGCCGGCCACCCGGCATCTCTTCCTCTGGATATGCCTGGCCTTCGGCGTCAGCGTGGTGACTTCCCTCTACTATTACATCAGCGCGGGATACGCCGTCGGCGCCGACAATCTCCTTTCCAAGCCGGGCGACCTCGTGCCCTTTTTCTACAACACGATCATGACGTGGAACAGCAGCGTAAGCAGCGTATCGGACCTGGAACTGATCTTCTTCGGGAACGGCATCGTCCTGTACATGTTGATGATCCTCGGACGATTCCTGTTCCTCTGGTGGCCGCTCCATCCCATTGGCCTGGTCGCCGTGGCCGCGGACACTGTGCGATTCATGTTCCTGCCGTTCTTCCTGGCCTGGCTCATCCAGGTGATCCTGCTGCGTATGGGTGGAGGGGCGCTTTACCGAAGGGCGCAGCCGCTCTTTCTCGGCATCCTGGTGGGGTATGTCCTCGGCATGGCCCTCTCTTTCCTCGTGGACAGCCTGTGGTTTCCGGCGGCGCCGCACCAGTTCGAGTCGTTCATCAATTAAGCTGATTCCCGGGGAACCGCACTGATCGTCACCGGCGCGAGCCGGATCCGCCGAATCGGAATCCCGATGGAAACAGGGACACCCTGAAACCGACGAGGACGCAAACATGGCCGAATCCAAACGTCCCAATCTCCTCTTCATCATGGACGACCAGCACCGCCACGACTACCTGTCGGCCGCGGGCGCGTCGTTCCTGAACACGCCGAACCTGGACCGCCTGGCAAGCCGCGGGATCCGTTTCACGCAATGCATCACCAACGCCCCGGTCTGCGCCCCCGCGCGCATCGGCCTGGCCAGCGGATACCAGCCCGCGCGGCTGGGGTGCCTCGACAACAACTGCTACCTGCCCCGGCATATCACGCCCTATTACGCCCGGTTGCGGGACGCGGGGTACCGGGTCGGTTGCGTGGGCAAACTCGACCTGGCCAAGCCGGACCCCTACAACGGCCGCCGCGGCGACCGGCCCCGGGTCTTCGGCTGGGGCTTCACCCATCCCGTGGAGTGCGAGGGCAAGATGCACGCGGGCATGGCGGACGAACCGCGCGGGCCTTACGGCTTCTGGTTAAAGGAACAGGGGTTGTTCGAAGCCTTCCGGGCGGATTACGCAGCCCGCCAGGCGCGGGGATGGATCGAGGACGCGTCTCACGACTCGGTGCTGCCGCTCGAGGCCTTCGAGGACGCCTATATCGGCCGCCGCGCCGCCGAATGGATCGGCGCCGTGCCGGACGACTACCCGTGGCACCTCTTCGTCAGCTTCGTGGGTCCCCACGACCCCTTCGATCCGCCTGCCGAATACGCCGACCGTTACCGGGACGCGGACGTGCCGCCCGCCGTGCACAGCGGCCGCGAAGGTGGCAACCACGAGGGTCACGGCCGCACGCGAAAGCCGGAGTGGGTCAATGCCCGGCGCCGCGATCTCTCCGCCGAAAAGATCGCCGTTACCCGCAGACAGTACTGCGCGGCCATCGAACTGATCGACGACCAGGTGGGCCGGATCATCGAAGCGGTTGAACGGCGGGGCATGGGGGAAGACACCGTAGTCGTCTTCGCCAGCGACCACGGCGAGATGCTGGGCGATCACGGGCTGTACACCAAGTCGGTCCCCTACGAGGCGGCCCTGCGGGTGCCGCTGATCGCCGCCGGGCCGGGCATACCGGGCGGGCGTACGTCCGACGCCCTCGTGGAACTGATCGATGTCAATCCCACGTTGTGCGCGCTTGGGGGCCTGCCGGCCCAGGAAGGCCTCGACGCGCGAGACCTGGGCCCCGTGCTTGCGGGGGAACGGACGACGCACCGGGAGGAAGCGGCCAGTGCGCTGCGGGCGTTCAGGCTGATCCGGACCGCAGAATGTAAGCTGGTGGCTCACCACACCGGTGAGGTCGAACTGTATGACCTGGAGAGCGATCCGGATGAGTTAGAGAACGTGACGGACGAACGGCCGGAAACTGTCGCGGCGTTGCGGAGGCGGTTGCGTCAGCGGTTCCACTTCCCGCCGTGACCGGGTTCGGCACCGGCGCTTCCGCCATGACGGCCGCGTCGGCCGGACCGCCCGGCGCTTGACCCTGCCGTCTAGTGCAGACCGGGCCCGCCGTAGGGCGCACCATCGGGCGAGGCCTTTTGCGGTGAGACGATCTGCCGCCGGTCCGGTGTAAGGCGTTCCAGCAGTTCGGGAGACGGCTGGTAACCGTGGCGGAAGTTGCCCCAGGACGGTCCGTACCTGTAGACCACGATACGCCGGGTACCCGCGTTCCGCCGCATGGCCGAACCGTGGGAAATACCGTCCACGAAGAGCAGGGCGTCGCCCGCTTCCATGAACAGCTCAACCGACGCGGCGATGCCTTCCACGGAGGCGCCCTTCGGCTTCATGGCGTGCCGGGCGAAATCGGGATGGGTGAAGTTGGACTTGTGGCTGCCGGGGATGACCATGGTGGCGCCGTCCCCGGGTCCGATGTCGGTCAGCGCCATCAGCACGTTGATCTGGCCGCACATGAACCGCCCGCCGTGGTAGCGGAATCCATTGCGCATGATGGGCGGGTACCCGCCGGAGTGCAGTCCGATCGCCTCGCCCGGCTCCCGGAAATTGGCGAAGTTTTCGTCGATGAACAGGGGGCCGTGGGCATAGTCGAAGGTACCCTCCCCGCCCACGAAGTGCTTGACCCTGTCGATCCAGGAAGGATGGTCGATCAGCGCCTCGAAGGGGGCGCCCGCTTCGTAGATCTGCTGCAGGTTCAGGCCGTCCACGGTGCCGTAGGTGTGGGCGTGGACGTAACCGTGCCATTCACCCGGAGACAGGGGCGGGATCGCGTCCAGGCAGGCATTCAGTTCCGCCACCTCGGGCTTCGTCAGGGCCTGTTCCAGGTGGAGGAAGCCCTGCAGGTCGAACAGGTAGATGTCCAGGTCGTCCGGTCTGGTCATCGGGGTGGTGGCGCCTCCAGGGGAATCGGGTTGATTTACGGCCGGATATTCGTTATGCTCTTGACCGGCAATATAGCAGCCCCTACGTCGTGACACAACCTAATTGACCCGGTTCAGCCGGCGCCGCCGACCGGGTTTTTCGTTGTTTTTTCGTCTTTTCGAAGACCGGACGAGGAAATGTGAATGAAGGCTCCATCACCGCCCAATGTGCTGATCGTCCTGAGTGATCAACTGCGGCGGCAGGCCCTGTCCACCTACGGGGACCCGAACATCGTCACACCCCATGTCGACGCCCTGGCCGAACGGGGCGTGCGCTTCGAGCATGCCAGCTCGACCTGCCCCATCTGCGTCCCTTTCCGCTTTACGTTCATGACGGGACTGTACGCCCACGACCGGAAGGTCCCCGCGATCGAATACAGGATGTCTCCGGCGGAACGGACCCTGGCCGACGAGTTCAACGAAGCGGGGTACGAAACGATCTATACGGGGAAATGGCATCTCGACGGCGGCCACGGACGCATGGGATCCGCTGTCCAGTGCGGCAGGACGGCCGTAAAGAAGGCGTACCGGGGCCGGTGGCGGAAATGGATGGGCTTCGAGCTCAGGAACGGCCCCTTCGACACTTATTACTTCGAGGACGATGACCCGGTGCCCAGGCCGGTCGAAGGATACCAGACCGACGGACTCTTCGACCTCGCCATGGACTACCTCGAGCGCCGGGACCCGTCCCGTCCTTTCTGCATGGTGATCTCCGTCGAACCGCCGCATGATCCCTTCGAAGCGCCGGAGGCCCTGATGCGCAGCTGGGAGGCAATGGACATCGTGCTGCCGCCCAACGTGGAGGCGGTCGACGCCGAGGCCACGGAACGGTTCATGCTCAACCGGAAGCGGTACTACGCCATGGTCGAGAACCTGGACTGGAACATGGGCCGCCTGGGCGCCTTCCTTCTGCGTACCGGGCTGCACGGCGAGACCGTTGTGCTGTTTATGGCGGACCATGGAGAGCTCGGTGGCGCCCATGGTCTTCGGGGAAAGCAGTGGCCCTACGAGGAGTCCACGGGAATTCCCTTAATCGTGGCGGATCCCAGGCACCCGGACCGGGCCGGTGCCGTGGTCGAGGACCCGGTCTCCACCGAGGATCTGTTCCCCACCATCCTGGGTCTCGCCGGGCTGAAGCCGAGAGACGCCCTGCCCGGCGAGAACCTGGCCCCGCTGATTAACGGCAGTGTCAGCGGCCTGGGCCGGGAAGGCGTCCTGCTGGAATTCATAGCGGAACAGAGGAAGGGCGTGGTCTTCCACGACTGGGTGTGGCGCGGATTCCGTTCCGCCCGGTACAAGTACACCGTCCGCGGCGACAACCACGGCGGCAGTCCCTGGCAGTTCTTCGACCTGGAAAAGGACCCATGGGAACAGCGAAACCTGTTGGACGATCCGGCCTGCCGGGCGGAGATCACGCGGCACCACGACCTGCTACGACAGCGGATGAAGGAAACCGATGACCACTTCGTCCTTCTTCCGGCATACGGAAGAGAAGGACTAAACACCTGGGATTGAACACCTGGGATTGAACCGCACCGGCCCCGGCCCGGCGGCAGTGCCTGAACAACAAGGGAATTCGAAGCTTCCATGTCCCAGACCAGCAAGACCACCTCTTGGACCGGCGAATCCGGAAGCGTGGGCCTGCCAGCCACATTGACGACCGGACTCACCCGCAGGGCGCTGCTGATCGGCGTCTTCCTGTCCATTTTGCTGAACATCTGGACGATCCACGCGGGCTATATCTCCCAGTCGTCTTTCATCAGTCTGACCCACCTGCCTGTTTCCGCGCTGTTCCCCTTCCTGCTGGTGGTGCTGGGGCTCAACCCCCTGCTGAAACGCTTCTGGCCCTCCAGGGTGCTCAATCGGAACGAGCAGATCATCGTCTTCTTTCTGGTGTTCACCGCGTCCACCATTCCGGCGTGGGGTTTCAGTTCCTACTGGATCGGCGGCATCACGGGACCGTACTACAACGCCACCACGGAGAACCAGTGGGCGGAGCTCTTCTTCCAGTACCTGCCCTCCTGGCTCATCGTCCAGGACCAGCAGCAGGCGCTCACGTGGTTTTTCGAGGGCATACCGGACAGCCGCCCGCCGGTTCTCGGCATCATCCGCAATGCCTGGACGATTCCGATGATCTGGTGGATCACCTTCTTCCTCGCCATCTTCGTGGTCGGCGCATCGGCCATGGTCATGCTCCGCAAGCAGTGGGTGGAACACGAGCGGCTGACCTTCCCGCTCGCTCAGATCCCGCTGATCATGATCGAGGAGCAGAAGGGCCGGGCGCTGCCCGCCGTGATGCAGTCGAAGCTGTTCTGGTACGCCTTCGGCATCACGCTGTTCATTTTCCTCTGGAACATCGTCGGTTTCTTCGGCTGGGTCAGTCCGATCCCCATCGGACCGCTGCACAACTTCAACGTGGTACTGGCCCGGGCGTTTCCCAACATACCCGTTAAGTTCAATTTCCTGGTCGCGGGCGTCGGATACTTCACCAACCTGAACGTCCTGTTCAGCATCTGGGTATTTTTCGTCATCATGACCATTCAGCAGGGCATCATGACGCGCCTCGGCGTGCCCGGGGCCTTCGCCGTCGTCAAGTCGCAGCATTCCGGCGGTTTTCTGGTGTTTGCCCTGTACGCATTGTGGGCCGCCCGGCGGCACCTGAAGGACGTGGTGATGAAGGCGCTGGGCAAGGCGCCTCACGTGGACGATTCCAAGGAGTTCTTCTCCTACCGCATGGCCGCGCTGGGCGTGCTGGGGGGCATTTCGTACATTGTCTGCTGGCTATATGCGTCGGGCATGTCCCTCGGCATCATCGCCTTCATGATGGGCTCTCTCCTAATCATGTTCGTGGGCGTGACCCGCATCGTGGCGGAGACGGGGATCGTATTCCTGGACCTGCCCTTCGAGACCCACGACTTCACCGTGGCCGTCATCGGTTCCGGTAGTATCAGTACGCGGGACCTGACCAATCTGGCCATCGCCAATTCCTACGCGCGGAACTGGCGCACCCTGGGCATGTGCTCCATGGGGCACATCGCAAAGGTGGACGATGAAATGGGTGGTACCGGTAAAGGCTCATTCAAGACGATCACTGCCGTGCTCGCGATGAGCATCGTGGTGGCGCTGGTCTTCACGCTTTACCTGGGATACAACCACGGCGGGGCTTCGCAGTTTTTCGAGCCCGCTTTCTCCAACGCCGTGCAACTGCCCTACAACAACCTGGTCAAGTGGATCAACAACCGGGAGGCGATCACCGGCACCGAGTTCTGGTTCATGATGTTCGGCGGTTTGGTCACCGCCCTGCTGATCCAGGCCCATCACCGGTTCACGTGGTGGTCGCTGCATCCCATAGGGTTCACCGTGGTCCTCACGCCGGGCATGGCCAGCTCGGCCTTTTCCCTGTTCGTGGTCTGGTGCGTGAAGGCCCTGCTGCTGAAGATCGGCGGCATCCAGCTTTACAGAAAGGCCATACCCGCGGTGATGGGCATGCTCGTGGCCTTCGTGCTGGGCGTGTTTCTGTCCTACGTGGCGGACGTCACGTGGTTCCCACGGGCCGGCCATCCCGTACAGAACTGGTAACCGGACGGTTGACGGCCGGCTTCGGTTGACGGAGGTGTGACTTGTCGGAAGAAAAGGATCCCCAGGAAGTACTCGACCTCATCCTGGAAACGGACGGCCGATATCCCCGGCGGGCTTACCTCTTCGTCATGGAGGCGGTTTCCTTCACGGTGGAAAAACTGACCGTCCGCAGGCACATCACGGGGAAGGAACTCTCCCTCGGCATACGGAACCTGGCCCTCGAGCGGTTCGGCATCGCCGCGAAGCTGGTCTTCGAAGAGTGGAACATCTCCAAAACCCGTCACTTCGGCGATATTGTGTTCAATCTCGTCAACGAGGGACTACTGCGCAAGACCGAGGAAGACTCCATCGAAGACTTCGACGAAGTATTCGATTTCGGCACCGCATTCGAGACAGAAATCCTGATCGACGTTGAATCGAAACGTAGCTGATCTTACGACCGGCGGACCGTACGACGCTGCCTCCTGCCGAATGTGGGCTTGGGGGGCGCGGTGTCCTGTGCGATCTCGTCTGCGGCCTGCCGCGTCTCCTTGCGTGACTCCGAGGCTTTCGCGGCGTTTTCTGCCGGTTCCGTCACGGCCTCCTTTCCGCCGTGGGCTGCCGGAGCGGCCTCCACCGGGACGGCCCCGGCGTCCGATTGCACCGGCGATGGGTCCTTTTGAGAGACCGGTTCGTCTTTCTTGGCAGATTCGTCTTTCCTGGCGGATCTGCCCCGGGTCCGCCTGTGACCATTGCCTCGCGCGGCACCCCGGCCTGCCTGCCCGGAACGCTTACTCTTGGCCGGGTCCTTCCGGTCGTCTTTGGCTGCGACCTTCCCATCTTCCTTGTCAGTGACCTGCTGATCGTCCTTGGCCGCGTCCTGCTGGTCGTCTTTGGCTGCGACCTGCTGGTCGT
>VXRC01000045.1:71982-129191 GCA_009838645.1 Gemmatimonadota bacterium
TTGGCCGCGTCCTGCTGGTCGTCTTTGGCTGCGACCTGCTGGTCGTTCTCGCCGCTGGCGGGAGCCGGCGCGCCGTTCGACTTCTGGCGCGTTCCGCGCCGGCCGCCGGATTGCCGGGACCTGCCCGATCCACGCTGCGAACGCCCCGTGCCGGACCTGCGGGATGAACGGGCTGCGGGTTGTTCCGTTTCGGCCGCCCCGGTCTCGCCTCCGGCGTCGCCATTGGCCGCGGGCGGCAGCACCCGGTAATTGAGCCGGCCGGATGCGGCGGGCACCGATTTGAGCTTGTTGATCAGGCGCTTGGGGAAGACCATGCGCGCGGTCGTCAATGGATTCCCCCACTGGCTGACGCGCAGGCTGCCGCCCAGGCTGACCAGCGCGTAGGCCGTATCGAAGTCGAGCCCCTTGTCCTGCGAGATCCATTTCACCATTTCCGTGATCGCCAGGCGCGCCGCCTGGTCCACCGTAGACGCGGACGTGATGGTGATCCATTCGCCCTTCGATTCGACTCGGGGCCAGGAGAACCGGCCGCCCGGCAGTGTGTCCACCCGCAGGGTGACCTCCGCTTCGACTTCCACGCCGGAACCGGCGATCTGTCCATCTCCCACGCAGGCCTTCACATCGCCCAGCGACAACAGGGCGCCGTTGACCTGCACGGGGAGGTAGACCCGGGACCCTGTCGTGATTTCCAGGGTGTCCATGTTTCCGCCGTGCCGGCCCGGGTAGACGGTATCGATTTCCCCGTGCCTGGCAGCCACGCCCATGCTCCCGATCACCGGGTGAAGCGGCAGCTTGAGCCGGTCGTCCAGGTGAACCTGGTTTTCGTTGACTTTGAGGACGCGCACCTCAGGTTTTTCGATATCCTGACCGGGAACGCCTGACTCCGGCCGCACGGCGAACACGCCGGTACCGGCCGTCTCGATCTGCTTGACCTGGATCGACAGCACATCGCCGATGCTGGCTTCTTCCACGTAGATCGGACCGGTTACGGGTATACCCCCGGGCCGGTCGACGTCTCCATGGGTGTTGGGTTCTTTTGTAAGGAGACCCCGGTAGCAGTCCTGCGTTTCCACTACGACGGTTTCGCCGCGGCTCACCGTGATGGCCGGTGAGACGTTCGGACCGAATACCTGGTGGACCCGGTCTCTGGTAACCCGTCTGGTCAGGACGGCCTGCTCCTTGCTGTCTGTCTTGGACGTTCGTGACGTCCTGGATGATCTGCGAAACAAAATAGATATAACCTCTCGTGAATGGGTTGGTGTATCCAACCGGAGCGGCTCAACCGAAGAGCTCGTCTCCATAGGCGAATACGGCGGGCGTTCCTCCCGTGTGAAGGAATACGACGGAATCGTCCGTCCGGAACCGCCCCTCGCGGATGTGTATGGCCAGGCCGTCCATGGCCTTGGCCGTGTATACCGGGTCAAGTACGATGCCCTCGGTCTGCGCCACCAGGCGCATGGTCTCGAGGCTGGTTCGCGACGGTTCGCCGAAATCCGGTTTGGCGAACGCGCAGGAGACATCGAAATCGTCCGGTGTGAAAGTGTGTTTCAGTCCGATGACCGAGGCGCATTCGTTGGCCACGGGCGCGAGACGTTCCTGCATCTCCCGGTCGTCTCCCACCCAGTAGTTGAGCCCGACGGCCTTGAAGCTGGCGGAGACGGCGCGCAGTCCGACTACCAGCCCGACGATGGTATGGGTCATGGAACTCGTATAGATGGCCCTTGGTGTTATGCTCCGCTGCGCGAGTTGTTCGCACAGTTCGAGGACGGCGTCGACGTAGGCCACGGCACGCAGGATCGCACCGTCGCTGCTCGTGTCGTAAGCCTTCGATCCCTTCGTTTCCAGGACCTCGATCTGCTTTTTCAACTCGTCCTTCACGGTCAGGGGAAAGACGTACTTGATCTGGTCCGCCATGAGGTGGTTGAGCAGCAGGTTGCCGGAAACGGGATAGGATCGGTGGTCCCGCGGGATGACCACGATGGACTTCATGCCCAGCCGGGCGGCGGCCGCGGCGGTCTGCGCGGACTGGTTGGACTGGGAATCGGAGCCGTGGACCAGGTAGTCGCACCCGTTCTCGAGAGCGGGACCCAGCGAGTAGGTGAACTGGCGGGCCTTGTTTCCACCCATGGCCAGTCCGGTCATGTCATCGCGTTTGATGTATATACGAGGGCCCCCGAGGGCCTCCCCCAGGCGAGGACAGTCCTGTAGCGGAGTGGGCAGGTGGGCCACCGGCGCTCGGGTGAACCTGCCCAGAAGGTGACGCAGTTCCTGCGCGGCGTCACGGTCGTACAACTTCAATATGGCTGCTCCAGCAGGCGAGAGGCCGGGTTCCCCGCGGGAATCATCCCGGCGGGCATCATCCGGCGCGTTCGCCTAATGTCCGAATGCAGCGCCTTCGATCCTGGGGTCCGGGGCGCCCAGCCGATCGCCGGTTTCGGGGTCCACCATGATACTGTGGCCGTCTCCCTGGCGGTATGATCCGCCCCCCCATCCGCGACTGCTGAGATTATGCCCCTTCGTCTTCAGGGCGTCGACGACGTCGGTCCCCACTCCGCCTTCCACGCGTAGGAAGTCCGGGAACCACTGGTGGTGGATGCGCGGCGCGTCGACTGCTTCCTGGATGTTCATGCCGTGATCGACGACATTCAGGATCAGCTGCATGGTCGTATTGATGATCGTGCGTCCCCCGGGGCTGCCCACTACCAGGTACAGTTCGCCGTTGCGCGTAACGATGGTCGGCGACATCGAACTCAGCATCCGCTTGTTCGGTTCGATGAGGTTCGGCGGCGTGCCGATCTGTCCGGTGTTTCGGGTGACCCCCGGTTGGTAATTGAAATCGCCCATCTCGTTGTTCGTGATCATGCCCGTTCCCGCGATGACGATGTGGGAGCCGTACCCGCCCTCAAGCGTATAGGTGTTCGATACGCCGTTGCCCCACTGGTCGACGACGGAATAATGGGTTGTTTCCATGGGCTCCGTTGCCATGGTCAGTTCAGGTCCCAGTTCCTCGCTGGGCGTGGCGAAGAAGGGATCGATCGTGGCCCGAAGCTCCGCGGCGTACTCCTTCGTCGTGAGATGTCCCGGTATCTCGACGAAGTCCGCGTCTCCCAGGTGGCGGGCGCGTTCGGCGTAGGCCCTGCGCATGGCTTCGGTCATGACGTGAAGGGTGTTGGACGCGTTATGGCCCATCCGGCCCACATCGTACCCTTCGAGTATATTGAGCATCAGCGACATGGTGATGCCGCCCGAACTCGGCGGGGGCATGGAGATGATCTCGTATTCCCCGCGGTAGGTGTTGCGTATGGGTTCCCTGACGATCGCCTGGTAGTTGGCCAGGTCGGTCCGGTCGATCATGCCGCCGCCGGCCATCATGTCCTTCTCGATCAGCTCGGCGGTTTTTCCCTTGTAAAAGCCGTCGTGACCGTGTTGCGCGATAAGCTTCAGGGTTTCCGCCAGGTCTTTCTGGATCCAGCGGTCGCCTTCCTGCCAGGCTTCGCCGTCGCTGCGCAGCATGGCCGCCTTGCTCGCGGGGATCTGGTCGAAAATGACCTTGCGGCCGTTCAGTCCCCGGGCGATGCGTTCCGTCAGGATAAAACCGTTCTCGGCGAGATCGATGGCGGGCTGGATAACCTCCGCCATGGACATGGTGCCGTACTTCTCGAGGGCCAGGGCGAATCCCGCGACGGTGCCCGGGACGCCGATGGCCAGGTGGTGGATCCGGTTGGTGAAGGGATGATAGGAGGTGCCGTCGCCGCGGGTGAGGACGACGTTCTGGTTCACGGCCCGGTTACCGTCCGGATCCAGGTACATCCGGGCATGGGCCTTCCCGGGCGCCTTTTCCCTGTAGTCGACGGCCACGGCCGTACCGTCCGCCAGGCGGATGACCATGAAGCCCCCGCCGCCGATGTTGCCGGCGGAAGGATGGGTCACCGCCAGGGCCAGCCCCAGTCCCACGGCCGCGTCCACCGCGTTACCACCCTTCTTGAGGATGTCCGCGGCGATCTGCGTGGCCAGGGGTTCGACGGCCACCGCCATGCCCTTCTTGCCGACAACCGGATTGCGCGAGGCCGCATGGGAAGTTTGAACGGTCGCGGACAGAAGGATGAAGCCGAACAGAACGGCCAGGGTCTTGAATCGATGGTTCATTTACCGAAACCTCATGCTAATGGTGACGATTCCGCTGTGTTTACGGGTCGAATGCAAATCGGGGACATCATCTTCCTCAGGTACAGACAGAAGTAATAAAGGCGGACATCCTGTCTGAGTCAAGGCCAATGTATATCCGGCAACCTGCGAAAGCCCACAAATATACTATTTAACATACGGCGGCCACCCTTTGCACCTTCAGTTTTTCTCTGTTGATCCACCTGCCGCGTTGCCGTATATTCGAACGATGTTTCGACCGCCAGGAAACGACGACCGAGCTCATCTGATGCTCCCTATCCACAGGTAACCTCCATGCGCAAACACTACCGCCTGATGATCCCCGGCCCCATCGAAGTCAGCCCCGACGTGCTCGCCCACATGAGCGATCCCCTCACCGCACATTACGGCGACCGATGGGTCGAAATCTGGCGCAAGACCGTATCCAATCTCCAGCGCGTGATCGGGACGGAAGGCGACGTTTTCCCGCTCGTGGGATCGGGCCACACGGCCAACGATGTGGTGATGAACAGCCTGTTCAATCCCGGCGACCGGATTCTGACCCTGGACAACGGCCTCTTCGGCAAGCGACTGGACGATCTCGCAAGGGCTTTCGGGCTGGATTCGGTGGTGTCGAAGAAACCCTGGGGCGTGCCCTTCGAGGCGACGGACATCCACGAGGCAGCCGCGGCGAATCCAGGTCTGAAGGCGGTCTTCATGGTGCACGGGGAAACGTCGACAGGCGTAGCCAACCCGGTGCATGAACTGGCCGCCGCCGCCCGGGAACACGGCATGCTCGTCCTGGTGGATACCATCGCTTCCGTGGGCGGCGAGCAGTACCTGATGGACGCCTGGGACATCGACGTGACGGTGTGCGCCTCCCAGAAGGCCCTGGGCGCGCCGCCGGGCCTGGCCCTCGTGGCCGTGAGCGACCGGGCCTGGGACGCCATGAAAGACCGGCTGGAGCCCCGTGGGTTCATGGCCGACCTGCAGAACCTGCGCCACTTCGCCGAGACCCAGGCCGACGTCCATCCCCATCCCGGCACCATGCCCGTCAACAACTTCGTCGCCTTGATCAGAAGCACGGACGATATCCTGGAAGAGGGGCTCGAGGCCTGCTGGACCCGGCACCGCAAGGTCGCCCGTGTGGTGCGGGAAGGCGTGCGCGCCATGGGTCTCGAGGTCATGGCCGAGGAACGGGCCGCCTGCGTCAACATGACGGTCATCCTGTCGGAAGACCGGTTCAAGCCCGTCGCTTTTTCCGATTTCATGAAGGCCGAGTACGGCATGCATGTCGGCCTGGGCCTGGGCGACTACGTGAACCGGACCATACGCGTGGGCCACATGGCGCACAACGCCAACCTGGAGGCCGTCACGCCCTTCCTCGTCGGACTGGAGCAGTACCTGCGCCGCCAGGGATTCGACGTGGAGCGCGGCGCGTGCCTGGCCGGCCTGGACTGATCGGAGATACCGAGATGATCTACGAAGAGCGGATCTACAAAGTCATGCCCGGCCGCGTGCCGGATATACTGGACCGGTTCACGAACCATGCCGTGCCCCTCTTCGAGAAACACGGTATGAAGCTGGTCGGTTTCTGGCAGACCGCGGTAGGCCCGAGCAACCACGAGGTCACCTACCTGCTGGCCTTTGACGACGCGAACCACCGCGACCGGGCCTGGGCGGCTTTCATGGCCGATCCCGCATGGATCAAGGCTAAGGCCGACAGCGAAAGGAACGGCGTGCTGGTCGCCGAGGTGGCCAACCGGATCCTGACGCCGGTTCCCTTTTCTCCCCTGCAATAGAACGCCCCTGCAGCAGCACGCCCCTGCAGTAAAACGCCCTGCAGCAGATCGGCACCGACATGGCGAAAACACAGCGCCTCAGGAAGGAACTGCGGTTCTCCGAAGTCTACGCCGTCGCGACGGGCACCACGTTGAGCGCGGGCTTCTTTCTGCTGCCCGGCCTCGCGGCGATGGAGGCCGGACCATCCCTCGTACTGGCCTACCTGCTGGCGACCCTTCCCCTCATCCCGGCCATGCTCTGCATCGTGGAACTGGCCACCGCCATGCCACGCGCGGGCGGCGTGTACTACTTCGTCGACCGTTCCCTGGGATCTTACGCCGGACTGATTACGGGGATCGGGACCTGGCTGGCGCTCATCCTCAAGGTTACCTTCGCCCTGGTGGGCATGGGCGCCTACATCGCCCTTTTCTTCCCGGGCCTGCCCCAGCTGCCCGTGGCCCTGGCGCTTGCAGCGGGCCTCGGCGCGGTGAACTACTTCGGCGCCGCGAGGAGCGGCCGCCTGCAGATCTACCTGGTGATGGCCCTGCTCCTGCTGCTGGCCGGTTTTGTCGGCGGCGGGGTCCCGACACTGGATGCCGTTGCGTTCGAGGGCCTCTTCGACGTCGAGCTCACCACGCTCATGGGGACGGCGGGACTGGTCTACATCAGCTACGTAGGTGTGACCAAGGTCGCCAGTCTCGCGGAAGAAATCGAAAAACCGGAAAAGACCCTTCCCCGGGGCGTATTCCTGGCCCTGGCCACCGCCGTCGCAGTGTACGCCCTCGGCACGGCGGTCATGGTGGGCGTCATTCCCATCGAACGCCTTGCGGGCGACCTGACGCCGGCGGCGACGGCGGCCGGCATCCTGTACGGCTGGTGGGGAAGCCTGCTCCTCTCCGTGGCGGCCCTGCTCGCCTTCGTCTCCGTGGCGAACGCGGGCATCCTGAGCGCTTCCCGCTATCCGCTGGCGATGAGCCGGGACCGCCTGCTGCCCATCGGAATGAGCCAGGTAACCGCCAAGGGCGTGCCGGTCCACTCGCTGATCGTTACGGTGGGAAGCATCCTCGTTATCCTGCTGACCCTCGACCCCGTGGGCATCGCCAAGCTGGCGAGCGCCTTTCAACTCGTCGTTTTCGCCGTCGTGTGCCTCGCGGTCGTCGTGATGCGGGAAAGCCGCATTGCCGAGTACGACCCGGGATACCACTCGCCCTGGTACCCCTGGATGCACATCGCGGGCATGATTCTGCCCTTCCTGGTGATCTGGCAGATGGGTTGGCCGGCCATCCTTTTCATCGTCGGATTCATCGCCGCCGGGACCCTGTGGTATTTCTACTACGCGCGGTTCAGGGCGGACCGCAACGGCGCGATCTACCACATCTTCGAGCGGCTCGGCCGGTCGCGTTACCAGGGGCTGGACCGGGAACTGCGCGGGATCCTGAAGGAAAAAGGGCTCCGGGACGAAGACCCCTTTGAAGACATGATCACCCGGTGCCAGCCGGTCGATCTGGAAGAGAAAGTCGATTTCGAACGGGTTATCGCCGTCGCGGCGGAAAAGCTGTCGCCCAGAATCGGGCTTTCAGTCGATGAAATCAATGACAGGTTCATGCAGCAGGCCGATGCGGGCGGCACGCCGGTCGCCGAAGGCGTGATGATGCGCCATTTTCGCATGCAGGATATCGCCCTGCCGGAACTGGTACTCGTC
The DNA here is from genome assembly GCA_009838645.1 of Gemmatimonadota bacterium. Lineage (NCBI taxonomy): Bacteria > Pseudomonadati > Gemmatimonadota > Gemmatimonadota bacterium. The sequence continues at coordinate 79,610 of VXRC01000045.1, forward strand.
CGCTCATTCGAAGGCGTGCGGGTAGACAATACAAGTCCCGTGTCCGGCACACTGAGTTCCGACGAAATTTACGCGTTTTTCTTCCTGGTCAGCCCCGCGGAGCACACCGCGCTGCATTTGCGCATGCTGGCCCGGATCGCGGAACGGGCCGATGACGTGAACTTCGGCCTGGTGTGGATCGCCGCGGTGGACGAACACGCCCTTCGCGACATCTTCCTGCGGAGCGACCGGTACCTGACCGTCCCGGTCCTTCCCCAGTCGCCCGCAAGCGGCCTGATCGGAGTGCCCGTATCGGAAATGGAAATCCCGGGAGGATGCCGGATCGTGTGGATACGCCATTTCGACGAGGTGATCGTTCCCACGGGCGACACCGTGATCAGGTCCGGCGATCTATTGACCGTTATCGGAGATCCCGGGGACTTGGACGCCTTCCGGCGGATGTACCACGACTAGGGCACGTAGTCGGCGGTCTCGTCGGATATGTCCACGCCGGTGATGCCCCCTTCCGACGCTATGTCCTGCTCAGGGCACGTAGGGCGTCCCTGTCCGGCGCAGCTCCTTCGTAACCGCCATCTGGCAGGTCACGTAGGCCTGGGCGTCCGTGTTGCCGCGGCGGTTCAGCAGGCCGGCGGCGTAGCCCGGACGGGCGTCGGCGATGGTGCCGACGATGAGGTTGGCATATTCCACGGTGGTGTCGTAACGGTCCGCGATCAGGGCGTTCATCTCGCTCCAGGCGATCTTGACGGCCTCTTCCCAGTTGTAGCCCTGCCCGCTGGTCAGGTATTCCTCCTGCGACTCCACAATGCGGGTCTTCTCTACCACCGGCGCGCTGCACGGAAACCCGGGCGACCGGTCCACGCGCATCGTGATCGTCGAATCGATCTCCACGCCCGTGCCCGTCAGCTCGCCGTCCCCCATCCGGGCGTGCACGTCGCCCAGGGACAGCAGTCCACCCGGCTTCTGGGCGCAGATGTGCACCGTGCTGCCCGGTTGAATCGCGTTGAAATCCATGTTACCGCCCGTATCGATCTGGTGGAGGGCGACCGATTCCAGCATGACGACGCCGATCATGGGCCGCACCGGCACCACGAAATCGGGCGGGAAATGGACCAGGCCGTCCCGCACCGGCGCGATCAGGCGCAGACTGCCCCAGTGTGGGCCGCCGTTGCGGTAGAAGCCGTAGGGACCGACCTCCATGTCTAGGATCTCCACGGACACCCAGTCCCCGGCCTCGATCCCCTCGATGTGGAAGGGACCGCACGGCCGTGAATACCGGTAGGGATCCACGTCCATGACCGCTCCGGCCCGCAGGTCCTCTTTGGCCAGATAGTCCTGGTCGTGGCCGCCGTAGGTTTCCACCTGGACCGTCTCCCCGGGTTCGAGCACGCCGCGGATCTCCTTGAATGCCGGATCGTCCGGTCCTGAGAGATAGGGGGTGCGGGTAAACCGGCGCATGGAACGCTCCTTCCTTTTGGGCCAACGATTTTACACGTATAGATGGTTCTCTTATCGCGCCCCGCAGTGTTTTTTGTCACCATGGGAAACCGGCGCGTTATATTCTGGATTGTATTTGATCCATCGGTGCCTAACAAGCCTTAAACCTACCCAAAATCAGCGGTCCGGCTCATGCAGCGGTCCGACCGATCCAGCGGACCGACCGATCCAGCGGTCCGGCGCGGAGAACAAACCATGCGACTGACGAAAGAACAACTGGCGTTCATGGATACCTTCGGCTATCTCGGATTCCCCGGGTTGTTGAAGGACCGGATCGACGAGATTACCGAAGCCTTCGAGGCCGTCTGGACCGAACGCGGCGGCGGTCACGACGGCAAGCCCCACGACGGCACGGCCAGATCCTGCATCGTGCCCTTCATCGACCAGAATACCGTGCTGTCCTCGCTCATCGACGACCCCCGCATCAACGGGATCTTCAGCAGCCTCCTGGGGGACGATTTCGTGTACCTCGGCAGCGACGGCAATTTCTACGTGGACGACACCCGGTGGCACTCGGACACGGACTGGTCGGGCAAGATGCGCGGCGCGCCTCCCCGTATCTACTACAAGATGGCTTTCTACCTGGATCCGTTGACGCGGGAAACCGGGGCGCTACGGGTGATCCCGGGCAGTCACCGGTGGGGTGACGCCTATGCCGATTCGCTGGAATCCCAGATCCGCGAATCGCCGGAAAAATGGGGCATCGAAGGCTGGGAAGTGCCCGCCGTGACCCTCGAAACGCAGCCAGGGGATATCGTCGTGTTCAACCAGAACACCAAGCACAGCGCCTGGGGCGGCGGCGACCGGCGGAGGATGTTCACGATCAACTGCACGGCCCGGTTCGCCGAAAAGGATATACCGATCCTGAAGAACGAGATCGCCGCCGCCGCACGGTTCTGGCTCGACAGCGTCTACGGGGAAGCCATGCTGGAGACGGCCGGACCAGCGCGCATGAAGCACCTGGAACAGCCCCTGGCCCACCAGGACCATCTCGTGGAGGAGGTCCGCAAGGCCAGGCTGCGCATGGCGGAGCCGTCGCGGGGGTAGTACGCGACAGCGCGGACGGCGAGCGCGCTGACCTGCCCTCGGCGCGGCGCCGTGCGTACGTTGACCTATTACCGCCAGTCCTGCTGTCCGCGGACCTGCCGCAGGAACCTTCTGGCGTTGCCGGAGAAATGGTCCTCGATCTCCTGCGACGTCAGACCCAGCATGTCCGCCACCTGCTTCTCCTGCCGTAGCTGCTCGTAGATGACCAGCGTCGCCCTGGAATCGCAGTGGGGTGTCGTTTCCGTCGTGCCCTCGTAGTAGGTCCACGCCCGCCCGTAGGTGACATATTTGCCCCGGGCGCAACCCGCCACCACGTTGTCCGAACCGAACATGACCCGCGACCGGTCCTCGTGCTTCATCAGCAGGTACTGGGAGTAGAGGTCGTTCACGGCCGACGTATCGTACCAGATGTTGGGCAGGTCCGTGAGAAAGTGGATGGCGCGCTCCATCATGAAGCAGTTGAAAGCCCGGGCGCAGTGGGCTAGGATCCACTGTGCGCGGGGATAGCGCTTCGTGTAATCGGCGAGATCCCGCTGGTTGTCGGCGTCCGCCGGTCCCTCCGGCTTGGACATATGCATGGTGATGGCCAGTCCCAGGTCATGGGCCACCTCGATGAAGGACTCGGGCAGGAAGTCCCGGATGCGGCAGTGGGTGGGATCAGGCGCGAAGGTCCGGTAGGGTTTGAGGCCCAGGAAGCCGTGTCTTTTCACCTGGGCGGCCACGTATTCCGGCGTCATGTCGGGTGTGACCATCATGTTGATCGCCGATTCGGGGTCCTGCTTCATCTCCCCGGCCATCCAGTCGTTGTGCCCTTCCGTGTCGATCCCGCCGGGGATCGGCGTGCCGAGGACCAGGTAGTGCATCCTGCGGCCCGGATACAGCTTCTCCGCCCAGGCCAGGTGGTCCTGGTAGTCGATCTCCACCCGAAGCCCCGTGGGGTCCGGGGGAAGCTTGCCGCGATGCCGTTCCGACCACATGTGCACGTGCATGTCGTAGACGGTTTCCGGCACGAAATCGGCCAGTTCCTCGTCCCAGAAACTACGATCGAAATCCTGATAATCTGGTACGCTCATGGAGGTTCCTCGCGGTTGCGGGGGAAACTGCGATTCGTATGAGACTGGTTCAGTGTACCCCCATCGCGCATCCTTTTCAAGGCCAAAAGAAACTTTGACATTGCACGGTTTCATAAGCACATTTGCCACTAGATCACATCCAATCAGATCGCCATCGAAGACGGAGGCAATTATGGCTGAAGCACAAGACATGAACCGGCGCAGTTTCCTGCGCAGCACCATGCTCGGCGGCGCGGGCGTCACGCTGATGGGCACGCCGGCCTGGGAAGCGGCGGCACAGATGGTCAACGGCACCGCAGACAGCCCCGTGAACGGCGTGGGACTCGACGACCCCCTGCTCGTCCAGCTCAGTATCAACGAGAACCCCCTCGGCGCGTCGCACCGGGCCATCGAGGCGGTGGCGGGCAAGATGTTCGGCATGAACCGGTATACCATGCACAACGAGCTCGAAGAAGCCCTGGCGGGTCACCACGGAGTCGACCCCGAGTCGGTCGTCCTGGGCGTGGGCTCGTCGGAAATCCTGCTGACCGCGACATTGGCGGCTTTCTGGAACAATCCGGGAAACGCGGTCACGGCCTTCCCGTCCTATAGGTCCATTCCGAGGACGGCCGAGGAACTCGGACAGGCCGTCAAGCAGGTTCCGCTGACCGGGGACTGGCAAATCGATCTGCCGGCCATATCGGCAGCGGTAGACGATAACACCCGCATCGTCAGCATCTGCAATCCCAACAACCCCACCGGCCAGCTCCTCGATCCCGCCGAGTTGGAACGAACGATCCGGGCGGTACCGAACGACGTCATCGTCTGCGTGGACGAGGCGTATATCCAGTTCGTCGACGATCCCGCATATCCGTCCACGATTTCCCTGACGAAGGAAGTCGAGAACCTGCTGGTGTCCCGGACCTTCTCAAAGGCCTACGGATTGGGTGGCATGCGGGTCGGTTACGGCGTGGCCCATCCCGCCCTGCTGGAGCGCATGCAGCGATTCAGCATCGGCCTGCTCAACAAGAACACCCTGTCGATCGTGGCCGCGATGGCCGCGCTGAAGGACCAGCAGCACGTCCAGCGTACCGTGCAAATTGTCCGCGAGGGGAAGGCATTTCTCTACGAGGAACTGGAGGCCATGGGATACAGCCCCCTGCGCACGCAGACCATCTTCGTCACCGTCGAGGTCGGTCCCAACCTGGAGACCCTCCTGGACCGCCTGTGGGAGAAGAAGGTCCGGGTTCGCCAGGCCTTCGACATGGAAGGCTTCATGCGCATATCCGTCGGCCTGCCCCGCGAGAACGAGGCCTTCATATCCGCCTTCAAGCGGGAACGCAGCGCGTTGTAGAGGGCAGAAAGGGTTCCGTCCTGGATGAAATACCCGAACCCGCTCAAGCAGCGTATCCGAGACGGCGAACTGCTGCTGGGCACGGTCCTGCCCGCCCACGATTCGTTCACCGCCTCGGTGGTATGCCGTTCCGACATTGATTTCCTCTGGATCGATACCGAGCATTCCGCGAGTGCCGTGGAAGACCTGGACATGGTCCCGGTGATTGCGCGCCAGAACGATGTGGCGCCCATGATACGCGTCGCCTGGAACGATCCCGCGCTGATCAAGAAGGCCTATGACATCGGCGCCGTCGCCGTCATGATCCCCCAGGTCAATACGGCTGAGGAGGCGGCGCAGGCGATGCAGTTCGCCCGCTATGCGCCGGAGGGACAGCGCGGCGTATCCCCGTACTGGGCCATGCTGGCCGGGTTGGACTTCAGCCACGTGGCCAAAACGGCCAACGCGGAAACCGTCACCGTCCTGCAGATCGAAAGCGTCGAAGCCCTCGCCAACCTGGACGAAATCAAGCAAGTGGAAGGAATCGACGTCCTCTTCATGGGACCCACGGATCTTTCCGCCACCATGGGGATGATCACGGAAACCGAGTCGGTCGAGGTGCAGGCGGCCATCCGGGAATTCCCCCGGCGGCTCGAGGGCTCGGGCATAATGGCGGGGACTACGCTGGACGACCTCCAGGACATCCGGCAGAAAATCGAGTGGGGCTACCGTTACATCAACGTCGGCAGCCCGTTGGGCTATGGATTGCGCGTCCTGCAGGACAACCTGGACGCACTGCGGAGCGGATGAAGCATGGTTGGTGACGAACAGATCCGGATATTCCAGGAGCGGGGATGGTTGGTCGTCGAGGATGTCTACGGTCCCGAAGAGGCCGACTCGGTGGCCCGATTGGCCGTGGAAACGGCGGATTCCATGGAAGTTGAGGAATCCATGGAGGGCTACCTGCTGGACCGATCCGAAACAGGCGAGACCGCTCCGCGCAAGATCGACAGTCCCTACCTGCGGAATCCGATATTCCGCGATTTCGCTTTGGATGGCCGGCTCCGGGACATCCTCCTGCAGCTCACAGGTGAAGAACCCCTGCTCAAGAGCGACCAACTCTTCATGAAACCGCCGCGGTTCGGGTCGGAGAAACCTTACCACCAGGACAACTTCTATTTCCGGTGCACACCGGGCGGACACGTCATCACGGCCTGGATCGCCCTCGACGACGTGGACGAGGAGAACGGCTGTCTCAGGTACATCTCAGGTTCGCACAAGAAGGGCATCATCGACCACGTGGAGGTCCCCGGCCAACCCTACAACCTAGCGCCTCCCGACGACCTGATCGACTGGGACAAGGAAGCCTCAGCGCCGGTGCACAAAGGCGGCGTGGTCTTCCACCACTCGGAAACGCTCCACTCCTCGCGCCGCAACACGTCGGACCGCTGGAGGCGCGGCTACGCGACGCACTGGGTTACCGCGTCGGTCACGACCGAAACGGACAATCTTGAGGGTGCCTACTTCCGGGGCGACGATTATGCGGAACACGTGCGTGCAGTCGATCAGCGGAAGGACGGCGCGACAGAAGTTGGGACTACGGTACGAAGCTAAGGGTAATGCGCCGTCCAGATCTATCGATCGTCCTCAGATAGGCTCGTCTTTCTCCATCAAAAGTAACTCGCCGATCACGCGTTTGTGCCATCGTCTCGTGTATGCTGGGCGCAGGGTGGTTCTTGACCGGTTTCCGACATTATCGAGGAGGTCTTCGAGCGATACCAGTCGCTGCCGGAACCCAAGTCGGACGCCGCAACGAAGACTTGCCCGGTCGGGACCGCACAAGACCCATGCGTCGGTCCTGCTCAGTGCATGGGCCCAAAGCGAAGCCTCTCCCCTGTCCAGTGTGATACCTGTGATTCGAATGGCCAATGCTGCGCGTTCGCGGTTTTCGACCGCATGGACCGCTTTCAGGGAATTGCGCAATTCACCTTCGATAACTCGAATCGCGGACCCTCGGCGCTGAAAACCCGCCTGCGTTTCTGCGACGCAATCCTCGACGGTTTCCACCGGGTAGCCGCCTGCCAACGATCGCCACGATCCTGTCCGATAAGTCTCAAGAATAACGTTCGTATCGACCAGCACGGTGCCTTGATGCCGGGCCATGACGCCTCACAGTTCGATTGCGCATTGGACGTCATGTGCTGCGAAGAGATCCACGAGGTCCTCGACACTGAGGTCGAGCAATCCAGCGACACTACGTACCGAGACTAAGCCCCTCTCGATCGCAAGACCGAGTACCTTCATGAACGGTCTCGAGAACAGGGCTGGCGTGCCGTTCTCAGCCTTTTCTGATCTGTTGTTGCGTAATATCGCATCCGGGAGGGACCGCGCGACCGCAGGTTTCAATTCACCGAGTGCGACCAGCCGCCATCTCAGTGCCGAGGCCGTCACGCGAAACTCGTTCGCCACCAGGTGTAGTTTCCGGATCAACTTATCTTCAGTGAGGTCCGACCAACTACCGAATCTCGCCAGGATGGCGGTCGGCATCAGAACCGCCGCCGCGAAGTTGTTGGTGAGTTGCTCGGCACGGTTGCCTCCGGTCTCTATCGCATCCTCGGAGTGTTCGGGTGGCATCGCATCCCAGGTCAGTATGTGAAACAACTCATGGGCGAGATCGAAGTGGCGGCGTCCGACGACTTCACGTCGTGCAATCAGCACCGCGTCGAGTTCGGGCAGGCGGCAGGCCGCGCCCGAGATGCCGTGCTCGGTGTCTATCATGAGGACCAGGATGCCGAGTTCGCGTTCCATGACTTCCATGAGGCGCGCGGCGGGGACTTCACCCAGGTCAAACTCGGTGACGAACCGCTCGCCGGCCGCCATGGCGTCCTCGAAACGTGCACGGCGGGTGAGACCGAGCGCGCGCCGCATCAGCGGGGTTTCGTATCCGACCTGCGGCGCCAGTGTGCGGTACGCGCCGATCCAGCGACCGGCGCTCTGTTCACAGGCCTTGAGCCGTTCAACTTCGACACCTGTCTGGCGCCAGGAGAAGCGTCCGTCGCCAGCCAGCAGAAACGGGTCGGTAAAGTACTCGAGCGGTGCCCCCAGTCTTTCGACGGCGAGCAGCAGTTCCTCCGCCGTCACGCGTCTCGTGCCCGTCTCGATAGCCGATACCGTCTGCCGATCCGAGAAGCCGAATAGGTTCGCTACGCTTTCCTGAGATAGCCCGCGTTCCTCGCGCAATGCCTTTATCCGCCTGCCGATAAGCTCAGTCGTCATCTGTACCCTCCCGCGAATATAAAATCTTGCATTTTTTAATATGCAATATTTTTATGCAAATTGCAATGTGTTTTCGATGCTACCTCACGATTTCTTCCGGCCCCAGTAAGCATAGTGCATACGCCGGGAGCGAAGGAACTGCAATGAGTCTGCTTGAAGTGCAGTAAATCTGCTTTGGGTTTGATTACATACTACGAAACATGTATTTTTGAGAGATTGTAGGATCATACAACAGAATTACAAATCAGTAGGATTCAACTATCCTCCTGTGATGAAGGTAATCAGGGAGTATTTAGATGACGACCGCATCGGCGACAGAATCCATTACCGATCTCATGTGGTCGGAGACGGCCGCGATCTACGACGCGATCCTCGCCCACCCCTTCATCAAGGGGCTTACCTCCGGCGACCTCGACCGATCGGCCTTCGAATTCTACACCGTCCAGGACGCGCTGTATCTCAAGGACTACGCCCGGGCCCTGAGCCTCGCCGCGGTGAAGGCACCGGACGAGGACACCATCATCCTCTTCAACGAGCATGCCAAGGGATGTCTCGTGGAAGAACGGGCCATGCAGGAGAACTTCTTCGACGTCTTCGGCCTGTCGTCGGAACAGGTCTGGGCTACGCCCAAAGCGCCGGTATGCCAGGCATATACGAGCTACCTGCTTTCCGTGGCCTATGGCCGGCCATTCCACGAGGTGGTGGCCGTGGTGCTCCCCTGCTACTGGATCTACTGGGAGGTGGGCAAGTTGCTGGCCGAGAAGGGTTCGCCCGATCCCATGTACCAGCAGTGGATCGACACCTACGCCGGCGATCAGTTCGCCGAGTGCGTCGTCGCCGTTCTGGAGATCACGAACCGGGTCGCACAGAGGCTCCCCGAGGAGGACCGCGAGGCCATGCTGGAGCACTACATTACGACCAGTCGCTATGAGTGGATGTTCTGGGATATGGGGTATCGGAAGGAACAGTGGCCGGTGTGATAACAGGCCTGGTGTTCAGCGAGTACGTGTAAGAGTGGAGGGAAATGACAACGGAGCAGCAAGAAGCATCCTAATTACTTGATGTGGAAATCTAGGTGAGTCTGGCTCGACATGTATTTATGAGCGAAAGGTGATATCGCATTGACACGGGCAACTAATGTAATTACTATAATTACGTGATAAGTCCACAGCGGGGGTGAAACGTATGGACAAATCAACACGCATCAGGGAAATCAAACTGATTCCTATTGGGAACTCCAGAGGCATCCGCATTCCCAAGGCGCTGCTGGACAAGTACGGATGGAGCGACAGACTGACGCTAGAAGAGATGGAGGAAAGCGTCGTCTTACGGGGCAAGGACGCTCATAACCTGTCCTGGGAGGAGACCTACCGTGCCATGGCCGCGGAATCAGAGGACTGGAGCGACTTCGACGTCACCATAGCCGATGGATTGGATTGATGGCCCCGTTTCCCCGGCGGTATGCCGTGTATATGGCCGATTTGAATCCGACCAAAGGCGCTGAAATCCACAAGGTCAGGCCGGTGGTTATTGTCAGCCGCGATGAGATGAACCGGCACCTCGAGACTGTAGTCGTCTGTCCACTTACCTCTAAACTGCATCCACGCTGGCGAGGCCGTCTGCAAGTAAGGTTCGCGGACCGGTCCGCCGAGATAGCCGTTGACCAGATACGCACCATCAGCAAGCAGCGTCTGGGCCAACACATCGACAGCCTTTCCTCCGACCGCGCGGCACAGTTGCGGCGCATCATCATCGAGATGTACGCAGAATAACGGTTGGAACGGACGATGATAGACGCACCAGAGCCAGATAAGACAGCAGTGGTGTACGTCGCGGTTACGGCAGTGGGATAACTTCGAGGTTAATCATCGAACTTGCTTTCCTTAACGGTTACAATAGTACCCGGTGTAATGATCCATAATAGTCTATAATGGTCCGGCATGAACTGAATGGGTGGCACATTGAATCAGCACGAAGCTAAACCTTCACGAGTCTGGAAGGTAAGCGAGGCCAAGGCGCGGTTGTCCGAGATACTGCGCCTGTCGGAAGAAGAAGGCCCGCAACGCATCGGAACGCGCAGACCGTTCGTCGTGATTCCGGAACGTGTCTGGCGAGAGCGAAAGGAAGGTCCGCGGAAAGCGTTCGGTCAGTGGCTGTTGGAAAACATACCGCGCGGCACCAACCTGACCAAACCGGACCGCAGCACCAATCGCAAGACGCCATTCGCTGACGACGATGAATAATGAGCGGGTGCCTGCTGGACACCCATGTCGTTTCGGAACTGACGAGGGATGCTCAATGCGGTCGTCATACGGAACGACGGGCACTTCGATGGCCTCGGTGTCGATACCGTAAATCCGTGGAAGACGCCGTGACCAAGCTCACCGAAGTGGACGTCGAGCAGCTGCCCTCGGCTGGCTTTCCGACCACTGCAGGACCGTGACCCACGACCCCCAAATCACCCCCGACACCCCGAACATCGAGCTCGACACCTACGATCAGGTGGTGCAAAAGCAGCGGCTGTGAGACGCCCTCGCCGCATACAGCCCGCCCTACCCTCGTACGATATTTACTGTTCAGCAAATATACCGTTTTTCTTGAAGCATGTGTTGTCTCCTAAACAGGACAACAAAAGCCATCCCACCGGCTGACGTTTCTTACAAGAATCCCTCGTTTTTCCCTACTAATCTACTACACAACCCTGAGAACGCAGTCTGAACGGACAGCCAGCCTGGCGCAGACTGGCTGCAGCCGGGCTGCATCAGAATCCGTCGTTTCCGAATCGTTGAAAACGTGTGCGTGGCGCGTGCGTGACGCGTGCGTGACGCGACTGTGGAAGCGACTCGGTGGAAAGGAAACGTCATGAGTGTCGATATCGTACGAGGTACCAGCCAAAAGCCCGTGTCAAGCGAAGCCCTGGTGGAGGTGGTTTCACAGCAGTCCGCATGGTCGGGGCGCTTGTTCATCGGCTATCCGATTTACAGTACGTCCGAAGGACATCAGATGATTGACGCCCTGCTGGTTTCGGCTGATATGGGCGTGGTCGTTTTCGATCTTATCGAGGGGCGCGAAACGGGTGATTACGGGGCGCGGCAGGACGATTCGGCCAACAAGCTCGAAGCCCGGCTTAAAGTTCACCAGGCATTGATGCAGCGCCGGGACCTAATGGTTCCGATCCATACCATCTCATTCGCCCCCGCACTAAGCAACCCGGATTCACATCGTATCGGCGATTATCCGCTCGCGAACGCCTCTTCACTCAAACAGGAATTGAACCGGTTCACCTGGTCATGTCCCCATGGCCAGGATATGCAGGATATGTGCGATAGGGTGCTGTCGGTAATCGAGCACATTTCCACGGCTCGAAAAGGCGAATTAAGTCGGAGCGTAACAGAGGAGGATTCGCGAGGCGCAAAGCTGGAAAAACTCGAGAAATCGATCGCGACACTGGACAACATACAAAGTCAAACCGTCCTGGAAACGGCCGAAGGCGTACAGCGCATTCGCGGTCTGGCGGGTTCGGGCAAGACCATCGTACTGGCGCTGAAAGCGGCTAACCTCCATGCACAACATCCTGACTGGCGCATCGCAGTCACCTTCAATTCACGTTCCCTCAAGGATCATTTTCGTCGCCTGATCGACAGCTTCTTCATGGACCAAACCGGCGAAGAGCCTGATTGGGATAGGCTGCGTATCGTAAACGCCTGGGGTTCCTGGCGGGGTAAAGAACGCGAGGGGATCTATCATGAGTTCTGTCGTCTGCACGGCATGGCGTTTCTCGATTTCGGAAGGGCGCGCAGCAGATTCGGACCAGGCAGGGAGTTCGAAGGTGCGTGCGAATATGCCCTTTCCTATGCTCGTGAACTCGAACCGGTCTACGACGCGATATTCGTCGACGAGGCGCAGGATTTGCCGCCCATGTTTCTGAGACTTTGCTTCAAACTGCTCAAAGATCCCGGGAGACTGGTGTACGCCTATGACGAACTGCAGAGTCTTCGTGGCAGTTCCCTGCCTTCTCCGGAGGAGATCTTCGGGAAGAACGAGGATGGATCGCCCAAAGTGCGGTTTGACGACACCGGCCATCCCGCACCGCGGCGGGACATCATGCTGTCGAAATGTTACCGCAACTCGAAGCCGGTGTTGGCTACCGCTTTTGCCCTTGGATTCGGGATCTACCGGAAACCGGCCCATGTGACGGAAACCGGTCTTGTCCAGATGTTCGACCGGGCTCATATCTGGGAGGACATCGGCTACAGGGTGCGGGCCGGTGCACTGCGCGACGGCTCTGCAGTGACACTTGACCGTACAGAAGATACGAGTCCCGGATTCCTGGAAGACCATTCCGACCCCGATGACCTGGTCCGTTTTGTCACCTTCAGAAACGCAGATGAACAGACGGACTGGCTGACGGAGGCCATCGCCGAAAACCTCAATAAGGACGAACTGCGACACGACGACATCATGGTCATCAACCCCGATCCTCTTTCGACACGACTGACCGTCGAGCCGATACGCAGACGTTTGAAGGAATTGGGCATCCGATCCCATCTCGCCGGAGTAGACACGGATCCGAATACCTTCTTTCGACCGGGCAAAGCATCGGTGACCCTGACCGGAATCCACCGCGCCAAGGGCAACGAAGCCGGAATGGTCTATATCATCAATGCCCAGGACTGCCATTCAGCGGTTCGTAATCTGGCGAGCATACGTATTGGCCTGTTTACGGCGATAACGCGTAGCAAAGCGTGGGTTCGCGTGCTTGGTTTCGGCGAATCCATGGCCATGTTGAAAGCTGAGTATGAGAAACTGAAAGCGCGGCGTTTCGAGTTGCAGTTTACCTATCCGACTTCGGAGCAGCGGGAGCAACTGAGACTCATTCACAGGGATAGGACCACGGCAGATTTCAAACGCTTCAGGAACCGCGACAGGTATCTGGATGACCTTCTGTATGAGCTCGAGTCCGGCGAAGTGCAGATCGAAGACCTGGACGAGAAGACGATTGCCCGGTTCAGGAATGTGCTGATGTAATAGCGATATCGACCCGTTTACTCCCCGAAAGATCAGTGTGTATGACAGACCAGCGTGTATAGGAGACTATGGAATGAATACCGAACAAATCATCCCCCTCACAGCCTCCGGCGAGTCCGAGACGCTGGAGTTCAAGGAGACGACCGGAACTCGCCGGGAGGCGGCCAGGACAGTGTGTGCATTTCTGAATCAGGACGGCGGACAGGTGCTCTTCGGCGTGACGCGGGACGGAGGCGTCGTGGGTCAGCAGGTAGGCGAGCGCACAATCGAGGAGTTGAGCGCCGAGCTTCGGCAGATTGATCCTCCGGCGTTTCCGACCGTCGAGCGGGAACCTTTGGGTGGTGGCCGTGAAGTCATCGTGGTCAGTACAGGCCGGGGACCGACGAGGCCATACATCTACCGTGGCAACGCCTACCGACGGGTCGGAAACACCACGCTGGCGATGTCTCCGGACGAGTACAACCGGATGCTGTTCGAACGGATGCACAGCGAGCAGCGCTGGGAAAATCAGCCTGCCGCAGGATGGTCGATCAACGACCTCGACGTGGCGGAGATTCGACGGGTCGTCGCTGAGGGCGTTCGGCGCGGCCGCATGGATGAGCCACCGAGCAGGGAGCCGGCCGATCTGCTGCGAGGACTCGGTCTGCTACACGATGGCGTATTGCTTCGAGCCGCAACCGTGCTGTTCGGCAACGGCGATCGGCTGGAGGTAGATATGCCGCAATGCCTGCTTCGCGTGGCCCGCTTCCGGGGTACTGACAAGATGCAGTTTCTGGACAATCGCCAGTTCAACGGCAACGCCTTCACGCTCCTTGCGAACGCGGAACGTTTCCTGCGCGACAGCCTGCCGATCGCCGCTCGGTTCGAAGAAGATCGCTTCGACCGTATCGACGAACCGCTTTATCCACCACTTGCGACGCGGGAGGCACTCGCGAACGCGTTGTGCCATCGCGGTTATTCCATTGGCGGAGGCTCTATTGGCGTGGCGATCTACGATGATCGCCTGGAGATTACGTCCGCTGGTTCACTGCACTTCGGCTTGACGCCGGAAAAGCTGTTCGTTCCGCACGAATCACGTCCGTGGAATCCACTAATCGCCCGCGCTTTCCATCGACGGGGGATCATCGAGGAGTGGGGGCACGGAACGCTGAAGATGTCGGACCTGACCAGCGCGGCCGGACTCCCCATGCTCGAAATCGAAGACGACGGCTGGTGCGTCACGGTGCGGTTCCGACACGGGCAGTACGTGCCTCAGCGGCGTGGTGGAAAAGCAAATTTCTCCGAACGACAGGAAATGATACTTGCCTTACTGGCCAGCACGGAAGATGGTTTGACGCGCCGTGAAATCCACGCCCGATTGGGCCCTTCTGTCAGCGAGCGTCAAGTGCGTAGAGCACTGGAGGAGTTACAAAACCACGGGCTGGTCGTGTCCCCTGGGCGAGGAAAATCGGGGCGGTGGAAACGCGCGTAGAGGCGTAGATGAATCTAAGGGGCGTTATAGGGGCGTTATAGGGGCGTTATAGGGGCGCGATATGAGTTTAGTCGGCGTCAAGAGATGCATACACAACATGCACAAGTCAGAACGCCTTCCTACACTCCACTACAGACGTACTTTGACCAAAGTTCTGGTTGACCAAACTTCTGGTTCGGAACTGAGCTGCACAGAATGGTTTACGTTCAATCGTTTCCGATCAGGTTCCCGAGAATGCTCACCAACGCCCGTCCCGGTCCATTTTCCGCATAACCCGCGAGTTCGAACTTCCGGTTTCCTTTTCTGCGCACCACGATCTCACTCCAGAAGAAGAAACCCTCCTTCAAACGGACTTCCACCAGGTCGCCGATGTCATAGAGGGTCCCGGTGTTGTTGTTGACCAGGTGGTTCGACCGGGTGATGGCCATGCCTTCCTCGCCGGAACCGTCGATATCGTAGAACACCAGCAGATCGTTCACCGTCGCGGCCGCACCGCAGAAACGATGGTTAAGCTGCAAAGCAACGATGAAGTTCGCCGCCCGATCGGCGTCGATATCGGGGTAAACGTACAGGCCGGCCCTGGAATCGGTCCAGATGCCGCGAGCGGCCTGCCGGACACGTTGTACAGCCGGATCGGCTGACGACCCGGCTCCCGTGCCGCTGGAGTCGTCGGTCCGGGAAGCGCCGGTTCGACCTGACGCGCCGGGTCGGGAGGCGCCGGACCGGGAATACTCCTCTCGGGTATGGGAAGATTGCGAGGAAGAACGGTATCGCGGAGGCGACTGGCGTTGCGAAGTTGTCCGGTAAGGCGACCCGGTTGACGAAGATCTCCGCAGGTTTTTCGGATTGCGGACGAGCCACTGGTAGGCCTCGTTGATCTCCGTGAACTTTGCGGTGGCCCGGTCTTTTACCCGGTCGGGCACCTTGTCCGGATGCCAGATCAGCGCCAGTTCCCGGTACGATTTCTTCACGTCATCAAGCGACGCGCCCGGAGCGAGGTCGAGCGAATGCAGCGCTCTGTTGGTGGTATCATCCATACATGGTTATTTAAGTCATTCAAAGGGTTGTCTCAAGCGATTTTTGCCGGTATATTCAAGGTCGCCACCAGACCAGGTTCCACCCGCCAACGACATTTGAAAAGGTCGCCCATGCCCATCACCGATGCCCTGCCCGACATGAAGCGGGAACTGCGTTTTTTCCCGGCAAGAAACGAGAACCCCAAAACGCTTTCGCGCGAACAGGTCGAGTTTTTCAACACAAACGGGTATCTCTGCCCTCTCGACGTCTTCTCCCCGCGGGAAGCCGAGGAGAACCGAGCGTATTTTGAAGACCTGATGGACCGCGCGGAGCAGGAAGGATACAACAGCTACTCCATCAACGGCTGGCAGCGGCATTGCGAGGGTATCTACAACCTGGCCATGAACCCGCGGATTCTGGACTACGCGGAAGACCTGGTCGGAGAAACGCTGATCTGCGAAATGACCCACTATTTCTGCAAGATGCCGGGCGACGTAAAGCGGGTGAGCTGGCACCAGGACGCGTCCTACTGGCCCCTGACCCCGAGCAAGGTGGTGACGATCTGGCTGGCCATCGACGACGTGGACGAGGAAAACGGGCCCATGACGGTCATCCCCGGTTCCCACCTCCACGGGCAGATCCCCTTCGAAAACAGCACGGATGCCGAACGCAACGTGCTGGGACAGACCGTCCACGACCCGCTCAGGTGGGGCGGTGATCCCGTGCCCTTCGTCATGAAGGCGGGCCAGATCTCCATGCACACCGACCTGCTGCTGCACGGATCCGAGCCGAACGTATCCGACCGCCGGCGATGCGGCCTGACGATCCGGTACCTGCCGCCGGACGTGCGGGGCCGCTACCCGGAGTACCACCGGGCCGTAATCTGCCGCGGCAGCGATCCCTCCGGTTACTGGAGACCCGTACCCCGACCCGTCGGCGACGAAATTCCTCCACGCAATCGCTAGACCGACAGCGGCCTGCAGTGCTTGCATGGCCGGCATCCGCTGTTCGTCGCTTCCTCCGCACCGCTGAATTCAAGGCGGTGCCGCGGCTGGACGCGGCGGGCGTCGCGGCAGGTCGGATAGCAGTAGATGCCGGTCGTCTGGCTGCCGATGAAGCGAACCCCGCGCTGCTTCCAGTTCGCAAGGTCCTCCCGCGGGATCCCTTCCCGTTCCAGCAAGGTCCATTTCATTTCCGGCCCGTAGTAGTAGTTTCCCACGCCTCCGGTCGAGGGAACGAGCCGGTGGCAGGGCATCAGGAAGGGAACGGGGTTGCGGGCCATGACCGTGCCGACGGCCCGAATCGCTTTTGGCCTGCCTACTTCCCGGGCGAGCCAGGCATAGGGTCGGACCTCGCCTGTCGGTATCCTGGCCAGGTGCTGGAGCACGGTCTGTTCAAACTCGGTCAGTCCTTCCAGCGTGACCGGCGGCCGGGTGATCTTCTCTCCTTTTATGGCCCGCCTGACCGCTTCGACATACGCTTCGGGCAGCGAACCTCGGACCGTGGTCCGCCCCAGCCTTTCTTTGTAGTAGGATTCGAAGGTGCCGTCCTCATCCACATCAAGTTTTACCGCCGATATGCCCCTGGGTGTGCATGCCACGTGTGCCGACCCGAAATCCGTTTCGATCACATCGTATCGGTCTGCAATCCTGATCATCACTTCCTCCTGTATCCCCGAAGGGGCAGTCAGTTTCAGTTTGGGAGATTCCTCGCCAAGGTTTTCCAGAATAGCCGCTTCTTCTCGTAAATCTGCGCACCTTTCCAGGTGTTTCGTCGCGGACCGGCTGGCCTCATCGTCCGCCTCGCCGGTTCTGATCTGATCCAGGTACTGTCTTGCTTCATTAATGTCCACTGGAACCGTCCTCCATGATTCTGCGAAGTTTACGCAGCGCCCGGTACACCTTGCCCCGCAGCGCCGATTCCGATGAGCGGGTGACCTTAGCGATTTCCGCGTAGGTGTACTGCTCAATGAAGCGCAGGATGATGAGTTCCCGGCTCTCTCTTCCCAGTTCAGCGAGGGCCGACCGGATCGCTTCTGCCCTGGTCAGGTCGTTTCCGGTTTCGAAGACCTGTGCTGGTATGTTTTCCCTCATGCTGACCAGCGCGTCGACTCTTCGTTTGCGCGACCTCAGCCTGTTCAGCGCCAGGTTCCGGACGATGCGATACAGCCAGGGTCGGATTTCGAGCGTCCGGCATCGCTCTGCGTCGTACTTTCCGGCGAGCGTGGTGTAGGCTTTGACAAAGGCTTCCTGCGTGACGTCGAGGGCGTCGTCCGACCCTCCGAGCATATGGAAGGCGTAAGTGAAGAGCCTGTCCTGGTAGGTCGCCACCAGGTCCGTCACCGCGTCCCGGTTGCCACGATGGATTTCCAGCGCGATGCATCGTCCCTCGTCTTGCCTCATGCAAAATCCTTTGCTGGCCGGGGTCGGTCGGTACCAATCTTAAAACACCATGTATGAGGTTTTCGTTCGGGGAAAAAGAGAAACTTGCATCCTTCTTGACAGGTGTTTTCTTATTTCGTTCCTTTCACCTCGGCGATGACGCCAGAGACTATCAGGAACAGGCCATTCGTGTAGCGATAAAGGAATCACAGAAATGAAGATGAGTGCTCGATATGTGAAAATCGTGGAGTGGTCAGACGAAGATCAGTGTTACATTGGCAGTTGCCCCGGTCTATTTTACGGTGGATGTCATGGGGAGAACGAGCAGGAAGTGTTCTCCGAGTTATGTCGGATCGTAGAAGAAACCATTGATTCGTATCAACGGGACGGTGAGTCTCTTCCTTCACCGACTTCGGGAAAAGACTATGCCAACAAAATGCTGAATATCGTCTGATTTGCCTCCTGCTTCGCCTACCCGCCGCCCCCAAGCACCCGCTCCCAGAATCCTTTCGTCCCGGTGTCATGCTCCCCGTCTTCCGCGATGTAGATCGTGAAGGCCGTGTTTCCAATCTGCTCGCCCCGCCAGGCTCGGAATCCGCGGCGGTTCGGTTCGAGGGCGTCCCCCCTGATGTCCGATTTCCAGATCTGGTTCATCGTCGGGTACCACACGAAGAGACCGCCCACTTCCTCCACCAGGATGCGTTCGGCCTGCCGGTAGACGTCCATTCGCGCCTCGTAGTCGCCGACGACACCTCCCGCCTGGACGACCAGCTGGTCGAAGCGGTCGTGCCTCCATGCGTGCCGGCCCGATGAAAGCCAGAGGTTCATCAGGCTGCTGGGATCGATGAAATCCGCCCCGAACCGGACGAGTCCCAGGGGAAGCTGGTGGCTGTTGATCGCGTCCATGAAGATCTTGACCTCCATGTTGCGCACCACCAGGTCGATGCCCAGGTTCTGCTTGATCATGGCGTGGATCGCCTCCCCGGCCTCGTGGACCGGCCGGACGTCGCGGCGGACCCACATCTCCACGCGCGGGAAGCCCTTGCCATCGGGATATCCCGCCTCGGCCAGCAGTTTGCGCCCCAGGGCGGGGTCGTATCGCTGGACGGGATTCAGGGCTTCCGTCGCTTCCGCCGGGAAGCCGGGTGGCAGCATCGAGTAGGCGGGGATCGCGAAGCCATTCAGCGCGGTCGCGCACACGGCGTCCCGGTCGATGGCGTGACTGAAGGCCTGGCGCACCTTCAGGTTGTCGAAGGGCGGGTTGTACGTGTCCATCGTGAGGTAGTAGGTCGCGAAGTCGGTGTAGGAATGCAGCTCCCGGCTCAACTGCGGATCGGTCTTTATCCGGGCGAGTTCGGCGTGGTTCGTCACAAGACCGAAATCCACCTCATCGGCCTCGTAGGACGCGAGGAGGGGCGGCGGCGTCGAGGCGTTGTGCAGCTTGGCGATCAGCGTCTCCAGGTAGGGCCGTGCGGCTCCGTGGTACCGGGGGTTGGCCTTGAGCACGACCCGGTCCGCCTTGGTCCACTCCGCCAGGTAGAAGGGCCCGCTGGCGATGGAGGTCTCCGGGCTCGTCGACCAGGCGTCGCCGTACTTCTCCACCGCCTGGCGCGGAGAAACCCAACTGTCCACCATCAGGTCCGGCATATAGGCACAAGGTTCGTCGGTTTCGATGAGCAGCGTGTAGTCGTCGACCGCGTGGACGCCCAGCGAATCGAGGGGCAGCTCCCGGCCCACGACGCGGCCCCAGTTCTTGATCGGACGGTAATACCACTCCACGTCGTAGGCGTTTTGCGGATCGGCGCCGCGCCGCAGGGTGAACACGTAATCGTGGGCGGTCAGCGGCTTCCCGTCCGAGAACTCGAGGTCGTCCCGCAGGTAGAAGTACCAGCCCAGTCCATCGTCGGTGGGTTCCCAGCGGTTCGCCGCCGCCGGGATCAGGTTGAAGTCCTTGTCGAAACGGATCAGCGGTTCGGCGATGATCCGGTGGCCGTAGGTCCCCTTGTAGATGGTGCGGAACCACTCCATGTAGGTGTTGTCCAGCTGAAACGTGCGGACGTACTGCTCCGAGGGCGGCGCCGCGTCGGGCGGTAGTTCGACGCCCGCTGAGTTCACGTACCGGGAGGATGATTGGTCGGGCTGGTCACCGGCCGGACTGCCCGGTCCGCCCGGACCGCCCAGGACACGCAGCATCCCGGCCGAGACCACGAAGAAGATCACGGCGATGGCAATGGTGCGGACCAATTTGCGTATTGAGGGACTAACGCGGGCATGGGTGATCATTGAGGGACCATCCGTTGGTCACGATGGAGACGTTCACGTTGGGTTGGACGGGCCGTAAAGTACCTTATTCACTTCCCGGTCCCGCGTCAAGCGTAGTCAGGTGAATCGCCTTGACCCGTTTCCGGCGGTCTGTATTTTGCACGTGGACACCAACCTGCCGGGTAAATCGCCCTATGGACTCCTTCCTCGTATCTCAGGCACTCGCCGCCGTCGCTTTCACCTGCGGCGTGATTTCCTTCCAGTGCAAGAAGCGCCGCGACGTATTGCTCTGGCTGAGTGCCTCGGCGCTGACGAACGCATTCCACTTCTTCGTGCTCGGCAGAAGCAGCGCCGGAACGATGTATGTCGTCATGGGCGTCAGGGTCTTCACCGCGGCCTTTACGACCGACCGGCGCCTGATGTACCTGTTCATGGCGCTGATCCTGGCCGGCTTCTTCTTCTCGTACGAACGTCCCCTGGACATCCTGGCGCTTTTCGGTTCCCTCCTGCCAACCTACGGCAATTTCCAGCAATCCGACCGGAAGGTACGGCTGATCTACATGGTCTGCGCGGTGACCTGGATGGTGCACAACTACCTGGCCGGCAGCCCGGTCGCGGTGCTCATGGAGACCACCTTCCTGGTCAGCAATGTGATCGGGTACTGGCGGATTTATCGATAAGAGCTTAAGGCCTGAGCGGGCAGGTCCGATCCCCGCCGCTTCAACCGGTTCGTTGAATGCCTGGACTACGCGACGCTTCAGCTGGAACGTCGCGCCGCTGGACCTATCCGTACATCCGGATCAGCGTCGGCTCGGTGGGCTTGTTCTTGCGGGGCGGACGCTGCGCCGTGACCTTCAGCGCCTCCTCCCATCCCCGGTTCCAGGTGGCGTAGTCCGACAGCACGAATTCGGGATGGCGCCGGCTGCGGACGATGAAGTTGGGGTAGAACGAGCGGCCCGTGGGTAGCCCGGTTTGCTGGTAACGCAGGTCGAGGCTCCACCGGATCGTTCCGGAACGGTTGGGGATGGACCGGTGCGGGATCAGCTTGTGCATGAGCAGGACGTCGCCCTTCCTCATCGGCAGGGACAGGACCTCGCCCTCGGGCAACCCGCCGTCCTCAATGCCGAATCCTTCGCTCCAGTACACGGTCCGGCTGTGGTGCACCCGGGGGATGATCTGCAGGCATCCGTTCTCCTCGTCGGTGTCGCACAGGGGCAGCCAAACGGTGAGAATGAACACCGGGTCGGCGTCCTCGAGATGCACCTGCGCGTCCTGGTGCCAGGGCGCCACGTTTTCACTGATGCGGGCGGCCAGGGCATCCTCTTCGCCGTTGCCACCGCCATTCCCGCCGCCGTTGCCGTGACCCGACAGCCTGTTCAGGCCCTCCGGCAGCTTCGCCCGCAGATGCTGAATGGGGCTGCACGTGATTTCGGGTCCGACGAGGGATTCCACGAGGTCCAGCATGCGGGCGTTGCCGAGAAAGCGGAACACCGCCTCGGCCCGCATGTTCATGATGTCGATGTCATCGTAGATCGCGGTGTTTTCCCGGGTGATCAGGGCCAGCCGCCGCTCGAAGGATTCGTTCTCGTGCAGTTCGGCGATCCGTCCTTCGCGGTGGAGTTCGCTGGCCCTTTCGTCGACAAAGTCCTCAATCCCTGCAATAACGGGATCCAGGTCGTCACTGGTGAGCGCGCCTTCGACGATGACGTAGCCTTCATCCATGAAATGTCGTAACTGATCCTGTGTAAGAGACATGCTGGTGGGATTCCCCTTCCGGTGCCGTGTTTTCATGCCGTGCCGCAACTTCAAGCCGGCGTCACATCGTCAAGCCGCTTTCGGAATGTGCGTAATCAGGTTCTGCAGGTGCCGCAGTCGTTCGGACGAGGCCGTGGACAGCAGGGGGCCGTCCTCCCTGCCGAATACCTCCCGCGTGGTATAGCCATGTTGTCGGATGATCTTCCTGAAGGCCTCAAGAGTTGGACCGTCCGTGTGGTGTCCTGTGTACACAATCGTGAACATCCGCCTTCTTTTACCTCCACCCCACGCGCTGTGCTTGGTCGAATGGTTGAACACGGCGAGGTCTCCGGGCCGGGTCTCGACGGCGACCGCCGGTACGTCGCTGCCGTGGAGTCCACCCCAGCCGCCCATTTTGCCCGTCAGGTGCGCATGGACGGTTTCCGCGTACCCCTCGCCGAACCGGTGGCTTCCCGGTATGACCCGCAACGCGCCTGTGTCCTTCGTCATGGGATCCAGGTAGATGGCCATCTTGTAGAAACGGATGGGCTCGGGCCACTGGGTGTCGGAGTGCCATCTCGTGTCGCCGACGTAGAGGTTCCCGTCGCTATTCCAGTACTGGTACTGATCACCCAGCAGGCCGGCCGCGATGCCGTGAATGCGCGGATCGTCCAACAGCGTGCACAGGTACGGATCATGGTTGATGAACGGCACCACGGCCAGCCGCTCCAGGCCTTCGTGGTCGTCGCCCCCGTTTTTCTTCAACAGCCCGTCGAAAGCCTCTGTGATCTCATCGATCCGGTCGTCGAGCAGACCGGGGAAGTGCAGATACCCGAAGGTATCCATGAATTCTTTCTGGTGTGCATCCAGTTGAAACATGGAAACTCCCAAAAGTCTTTTATAGCCGGAATGGTTCAGTATTCCTCGAGCACCGATCCTTCTATGCCTCGTGTGCCGTCTTCATAGACAAAATAGTAAACGACCAGCACCCGTCCATCCTTCAATTCGAGCGACCATGGATACCCGCAGTCCGGCTCCAGGGAATCGGCGCGCACGACGATGTCCGGCGCGGTGTCCAGGTCGCCGGCCTCGGGTTCGAGGACCCGGGCCAGGCAGCCCATCTGTCCCTCCCACCGGGTGCCCACCGTGGCCAGGATGCGGCCGTCCCGCAGCCCGAGCAGGTGACCGGGACAACCCCGCATGGTCGTAGACCGCCAGGGGGACCAGGTCGCGCCGCCGTTGTCCGAGTGCACTTCCACCAGGTGCACGTCCTGTCCCGGCGGCTGGTTCGGATGACAGCGGAAGAGCACCAGGATCCTGCCGGACGGCGTCCGGTAGATCGCGGGCTCGCTGAAGTGGGCGACATCGTCCTCGGCGATACGGCCTTCGTAGACCCAGGTACGTCCGCCATCCGTCGACGATTGCATCATGCCGAAGAACGGGGGCCGTCCTTCCGGATGGTCTGTCGCCTTGCCCGGAAGCAGCATCCGCCCGTCCGGCATCTCCAGCAGGCCGCTCCGGCAGATCCCCGAGTGCGAGGCGGGATGGCCGTTCACGGCATCCGGGAGCAGCGGAAACGGCTCGGGGTGCGTCCAGGTCCGCCCGTTGTCCGATGAACGCACGTGGAATCCCACGCCGGGACGGGAGACCCAGGTATGCTTGGAGACTTCCGGCGCCTGGGCAAGTACCAGGTCAACCGTGCTGGCGTGCAGGAAGGTCTCGCCGCCGGCCAGCGTGTGGGTCCCGAAATCGATCACGCCGCCGTACGGGTAGGCCGTCACCAGTTCGGTCGCCCCCCAGGACTGCCCTTCGTCACCGGAACGGCAGGCCCGTATGTCGAAAAGAGGGTGGCTGTGGTGGCTGAACCCCGTGGCGGGCGACCGGTGAAACAGGACCAGCAGGTTGCCATTGGGGGTCCGGACGACGTTCGGATGGGCGCCGTACCAGCCTGCCTCGCGGTAGATCGTCATATGCCCCGCTACGCGCCAACCCATATGGACTCACCTTCCCGGTGCTCGATGCAGGTTTTGCACCCTGGTTTGAGTTTTATCGAGATCGACGATGGATTCAAGAATATACCCGTGCCTTCATCGTGGTAAATGGAAATATGGACAGGATGCGCTTCGACCGAGAGTTGGTCGATGCGTTTCATCCGGACATCGCGGCAAGCCGCCTGAACGCATCCGGCCGGGGACCCGTTT
This sequence comes from Gemmatimonadota bacterium, assembly GCA_009838645.1. Taxonomy (NCBI): domain Bacteria; kingdom Pseudomonadati; phylum Gemmatimonadota; species Gemmatimonadota bacterium. The sequence continues at coordinate 103,906 of VXRC01000045.1, forward strand.
CGACATGCGCCAGGATCTTGCCGGCACAGGCCTCGGCGCTCAATTTCGATGTATCGACCTCGAGGTCGTAGATACCGGGTTTATGCACCTCCCGGTCCCATATCCGCACCAGTTCGGGCAAGGGTGCGTCATCCGGTATGTATTCTTCCTTCAGCCAGGTATCTTTGCGCCGTTGCCACACGACCTCGGCGGGACAGCGCACGCCCACGAAATGCGCGTTCAACTCCTCCAGACGTCCCGCGCAGTTGTATAGGATACCGCTCAGCGTGGCGTAATCGTCGTGATGCGTGACGTCGGCCACCACGTTCAGGCCCAGTCGAAGGTGGGCCGCGATGGACGCGTAAAGCGCTCCGTACAAACCGGGAATCAACGGCTCGAGATCGGGCCTTTCGCCACCAGGCCGGTTCGCGATACCGGCGGGACGGAGCCCGATCCCGGGGCGCAGTCGCTCCGGCGTGATTTCAATGAATCGATCGGCGCCGAGGTTCATCCACGGTTCCCGCGACATGCGCTGGATGGCGAGCGCGATGCTGGACTTCCCTGACCTGGGGGCGCCGTTTAGAACGACTGCCGTACCCGGAAGCGTCGCGGCATCCGGCATGGCTGAATTCTCCTTACCTGGGTAGGTCGCGGCATCCGGCATGGCGGTCATCTCCTCGTAACGTGCGGAAACACCAGTGACAGCATTATCGTAAATCCAGTTGCGAAAAGGTATGGCCGAACATCGGTTTCGCTGTGGATTAACCGGAATATAGGGTGTATCTTTTGCGAGACAAATCGGTATTGCGTACTGCCCTGTTTTATGGGGTACCTCTCGCCGTCTGGAAGTTAGTCGACCCTGTATTTGTCGTCCCCAAATCCGGATCCAGTCGATGTTTATCCGACGCGTAACAGGCAACTACGAGCTGAGCGCAAGCGTTGCCGGTGCGGAATCGACGCCCGCGACGAGCGTACCCGCGGCGCGTACACCCGCGGCGCGCACACCCGCGGAGAGCGCACCCGTGGCTCGCATCCGGTTTTCCGGATCGGACGGTTCCGTGAGCGTGTACCTGGAAATCGACGGACAGGGATTCCGCGTGGCAAGACAGGACGGAGAAGTACGTACGGTTTTGAAGAAATATCCCGGCGGGGGACCGCCCCCGTGGGAAATCCGCGTGCTGAAGAAGGGCAACTTCTTCCGGTTCGGGGTGAACGGAAAAACGGGCTGGATCCGGGGACCGTCGGGCGAGTGGGATGGGTGGTACGATCCGTGGGAAAACGAGCTGAACCTGGAGGGAACCGGCGGCTGCGGATACGAGTCCTGCACGGTCACGGCGCTGCCCTGGCTGGACCAGCGGACGGAACCGGTCATCGCGCGGGGTCCGGCCGGCAGCCATTACGAGAAGCAGATCATACCGGGCGCCATTCTTGAGATCGACCGCCGATTCTACATGTACTGCATGGCGGGCATGGAGGGCGAGCAGGAAGGATCCTCGCGGCGCACCGTCGCCGTGGCGGAAAGCGACGACCTGCGATCGTGGGAGGTGCATCCCGTTCCGGTTCTTTCCCATGCGGACGCGCCGGGGGACAATATCTACGTGAACGGCGCGGTCATTGCACCCGACGGGCGGATCGTCATCATGTACGCCGTCCAGCAGTATCCATCCTGGCTCGGATTCATGATGGCTTCTGCCGACGATCCTAAAGGGCCTTTCACGCCTTATTCGCGCAATCCCGTCTACCGGCATTTCAACGACGCCGCCCACGAGTTCGACCTGTTGCGCGTGGACCATCCGGATTACCGGTACGTCATGTGCTATGCCGGCTACACCCCGCGGCCTTCGGGAGGCCGGCCCGGAGGGGACCGGGGTTATCTGCTCTTCAGCGACGATCTCTTGGACTGGCGCGAGGCCGAGCACAATCCGGTGTTCGGACCGGAAACGGCGGACGACTGGGACGCCGTACATGTCCGGCCGCGGTCCCTGAACCGGATCGGCGATACGTGGTATCTCTGGTACGAAGGCTGCAACGCATGGACGCCGCCGGGTGCGGCCGGATCGGAGCGGTGGTGCGATTCGGTGGGCCTTGCCCGTTCGACGGACCTGAAAAACTGGTCGTACTATCCCCGTAATCCCGCCCTTCCGGCCCTTGGAATCGGCACGGAGCGTTTCGACCACACCTGGACGGGCTGGCCCCGCATGGTCGTAAAGGACGGCCTGGGATTCGTATTCTATACCGGGAACGCCCAGGTCGGACTGAGGACGATTCCGATTCGACGCCTGGTGGACTGGGAAAGCGAAGGCGGCGAGACGATTCGGATGGTCTAGGCGGGTGACTCCGGCTAGGACCGGGCGGACCGAACGGACCACTTAGGCAAGCTTCCCTGGTTCGGACCGGTTGGAAGGTCGCAACTGCCGTGATTCACGCCGTCGTGACAGGTGCACCGGCAGGTACACCGCGAAGAACATGGCCAGCGCGACCACGTCGAGGATGGGGATGTACCAGGGCCACGGCGCGAAGAAGAAGGGCGATACCGTCCCCCAGGGCGGCCGAGAAAGGTACATGTAATTCGATCCCAGCACGAGATTTACGATACCCACGACGACGGCGAACACATTCAGGGCGACGAAGGCGCGAAAGAGTCCGCTCAGCGTGGGCCGCATGCCCAGGCCCCAGGTGGCGTACAGGACGGCCACGACGATCCCGGAGTGGACAATGAAATACTGGAAGAAACGCCACGATGGGAAGCCGGCGTCCATGGCGCCCGGGGTGATCACGGCGTTGGCGGAACCGACGAGACCCCAGAAGTAGGCGATTTCGTAAGTGTACTTGTTCCGGAATATCAGGGTAGCGGCCGTGATCAGGCTTGCGACGCCGCAGATATGCAGTGGAAGGTGATTTCGGACCATGTATTCAGGACCGAACTGCACGAGGCGGTATCCCCAGGCCGAGAATTCGTTGACCAGCAGCATGGCGGCGAGCAGGTAACCGATCCTCACCGCCGTCTGCTCATTGCCCGCGCTCCGTGCGAGTTTCGAAAGCAGGATGGGAAGAACGAGAGTGAGCCCCATGACGATGAGATGGGGCGGCCCGAAGGTCTGGAAACCGGTTGGTGTCATGATGTAATATGAGTACAGGAAATTAAACAGTAAGACAACCCGCATTGCCCATGTTTACACTTTTCAGGAACAGACAGGCCACGTCGCGGATCGTGCTTTCACCCACGGTGGGACCTTCCGGGCAGCGGGCCGCCAGGGAGTTTCAACGGATTGTGAAGCGCATGGGTGGAGTCGTGATCCCCGTCCTTGAAGAACCGGACCGGCCAGTGGTGAAAGGAGCCGGTAGATCCCCTGGCGGCCACGATATGGAAACCGGCCGGGTATACATCGGATGGGCGCCCGCGGAACTCAACGTCGATCTCTCCGAATCCGCCCTGGGATACGATGGCTACGTCATCAGGCGCGTCGGGAACAGCCTGGTGCTCGCGGGTCGCCGCCCCTACTCCGCGCTTTATGCCGTGTACCGGCTGTTCGAAGATCATCTCGGTTGCGGTTTCTTCGAAGAGGGCGAACAGATCCCGCGTAGAGAGACCATGTCGATCGGCGACTTGAATGGACCGGAGATATACCACAAGCCCCGATTCAAGTGGCGGATGTACTTCGCGAACATGCAGGACGCCTACAGTGGCATGCGCTGGTGGACCTGGGAGGAGTTCAGGCCCTGGGTCGACTACCTGGTCAAGAAACGGTTCAACATCCTGGAAAGCGGCAACATCGCCGACTGCTGCGGCATCGGCGCGCTGGCCGCCAACCGGCTGGGCGTTCCCGTGCAGCTCACGGACTGGCAGAGGGAGCGCATCGCACTGCTGCGGCGAGTCTTCGACTATGCCCGGGAGGCCGGCATCCGGATCCGGTACCGCATGCAGCTCCACGTGGGCACCCCGGCGGTGAATCCGGGGTTCTCACCCTACGCGGACGGGCGCCAGCTCCAGGAATTCGTGGACGGGTACGAGGCCATGACCGACGAGAAGATCCGGGTCGTGCCGCTGGAGTGGTGCGGCGAGTCCGAGATCGTCCTCGACCCGCGGGACCCGTTGACGCGGCGGTTCACCACCGCCGTGGTGGAGTCCTACGCGGAAGCGCTGGGCACGGACCATCTCTACAGCCTGTGGCTGCCCACGGAGGAGACCTGGGTGGAGGAGGATCCGGACCGGGCCGCCGAACTGACCCATGCGTCCGTCGATGGCATGATCCAGGCGATACGTGACGGCGATCCGGACGCGGAGCTGTTCAGCCCCCGGGTGTGCACGGACAACCCCACGGCGGCCGCCCAGGCGCGGGCGGTCCGGGACGCCGGCCTGCCCGTAATCGGCAACATGTTCCTCAACCACGCCGGACGTATGTACGACTTCCTCCGGTGCGACTACTACTGGGGGTTGCCGTGGTCCACGGGCATGTGCGGCCAGTGCGGCCGGGAGACCAATCCCAACGGGGACATAGAGACGGCGATCGACAATGCCCGGTCCCTGGCGGATCATCCCCGGGCATCCAACCTGCAGGGGTTCATGGTGTCCTCGGAAACCAATCACCGGAACGTGATGACCATGGATCTCTACGCGGAACTGTCCTGGAATCCCGCGGACCTGGAACCGGACGCCTACGTCGAGCAGTGGAATTACAGGCGGTACGGACCGGCGGCCGAAGAAACGCGTCCGGCCGTGCGGATTTTCGCCGAAACCATCATGGCCTATTTCGATCCGTGCACCCACAACGGCCCCCTGTACCGGAATTGGGACGGAACCCTGCTGCCCGGTCTCACCTCGGGCTCGGTCAAACGGCTCATCGGGTTTCTGCCGGCGCTGCACGACCTGCTCGAGATCCTGCTGTCCCAATATGATGCGCTTGAAGATTCCCCCATGTACCGCTTCGACCTGGTGGACATCGGCCGGACCTACCTGGCGGGCATCTTCAACCACCGGCTGGCCGCCGCGCGCAAGGCCTTCCGCGCAGGGGACCGGGATCGGTTCGAACGGATGGCCGGGGAGACGGAACGGGTGATGCTCGCCATGGCCCGGTACTGCAGCGCACATGAACAGTTCAGGCTGAAGACCCACGACGACTGGGCGGCCCGATGGCCCGAGGTCGTACCGGGACGCGCCAACAGTGAAAGCAACTGGATCACCTTCACCGCGCTGATTTCCCTCGAAAACTGGCAGGTGCTGCTCGACTACCTCCCGGAGGATTTCGCCGAGGTGATCGTCCATTACTTCCTGCCCCGCGTCCGGCAGTACCTGGACCGGATGCGGACGCTCATGGACCGGGGAACGGACATCTCAGAGCGGTTGGTTGACCGGGATTCGGACGTCGATCTGCCCTCCCGCGTGGCGAACTGGTCGACACCCCGGGGCAACGCGCCCTGGTCGCCCTACGGGGACACCTGCGAACCCGAGTTGACCGGAGAGGACGAGGCCCTGGCACTCCGGCTCATCAAGGCCGGATCCGTGAGCGGCCGGTACGACTTCCATGAAGGGCCGCTGGATGCCCTCGTCCGCGAGATGCTGGACGCCTTTCCGCCGCCCGGGGACATCGAGGAGATCCTCGCGGAGGAAGACTACGCGCCGCCGGGCAACCGGCTGGTATTGCACGGGATGCCTGGAGAATCAATCGAGGGATTCAACGTGCCCGGTTTCGTGGAAAGGGTCGAGGTTCCGCGAGAACTCCGCGGGATCATCGCGGTGCGCGAGGTACGCAGGGAATACAACATCGCCCGGGGTGAGATCGCCCTGTACCAGGTGACGGTGCCGCCGGAGATAGACCTGACACGCCACGAGGACGAACCCGCCCCATCGGACGGCCATAACGTCGCGGTGTTTACGTTCAGCGCCGGAGGCGCGGAGTATAAGGTGTGGTTCGATAGCGGGACGGACCTGGACGTGGCGTCCTTCGTGGTGAAATGATCCCCGTCATCACGTTAGTCCTACTTTGTGGAAGGTGACTTCTCGGCGTCGAACACGGGCAACTCTATATCAGGAACAGCAGCAGCACCAGCACCAAACTTGAGATACCCCCGGACTTCATCAACCTTCGTTTCGACGCGGTCGATTTTATCTCCCAGGTTCCGTATTTCAGATCGGATCTCGGCTTTCAAGTCCAGATACATCAGGACGGCCGCCCCGATTAATGCCGCCTTAATGGTCGTGTCCATCCAAGCTTTCCGGTCCATCGCCACCGCCTTGTTTTCGTGTTGCCTGTCCCAACACAGTCCGTGCTCTTATATAAAGAGTCGGGCAATAACCGGCAGCTCTCGTAATTAAAGTTCAAATACTCCCTACCGCATCCGAATCTCTCACCTTCACGGCATTTGCCTTTGACACTGCGCTTTCCGCACCCGTAATATATCTCCCGCTCACACGCTCACGACATGCTGCCCGGGGCATCCACCCATGACGCCTGTGCCAACAGACTACGACCTCGACCTGAAGGTGGCGGAACTCAGGATCAGCGGGTTCACGCTCTTCGAGGACCTCGTCGCGCCGGAGAAGATCGACCGCATACGGGCGGCTTTCATGCCGCGGCTCGACCGGCTCAGGGCCCGCGAGTCGAATGAGGTCCACCCGGAGGAGCGGGGCGAGGTGAGGACGGGCAAGGGACGGCAGCAGTTCGTCAATCGCTATACCATGCACGTTCCCTGGGAACCGCCTTTCTCCGATCCGGAGATCTACGAGCACCCCGTGGTGCTGGCTTTCCTGGAACGATACTGGGGCGTCGACGATTTCCACATCACCTGCTACCACTCCAACAATCCCTATCCGGGCAGCGAGTACCAGCCCTGGCACCGGGACATTCACCTGATTACGCCACATATCGGCCTGCCGGTCTGCCCTCATTTCGGCATCAAGTTCCCCCTGGTGGACACCAGTGAAGAGAACGGCAGCTTCGAAGTCATGCCGGGCACGCAATACCTGGCGGACCCCAACATGGAGAAATCCTACGATGACGTGCTGCTGCGGGGGGATTTCCCGCCCGCCCACCGGCTGAACCTGAAGAAGGGCACCTTTTGGGTGCAGGACCCGAGGGCCCTTCACCGGGGCACGCCGAACCGGTCGAACCATGCCCGGGCGGAGCTGGTCATCTGCTATTCGAGACCGTGGTTCCGCACGTCCACTATCGAGATGACGGAAGCGGAATATGGGAAACTTTCGGACCGCGGCAGGGCATTGCTGTCACGCAGCAGGATCGTGGCGGCGTGATCCGGACCGGTCATCCCGCTGAAAAACCGGAGCGCTCCATGCTGTCCGGCGGCCAGATCGTACATTTTCACACTTTTGGTTTCCTGGTCATTCGACAGGCGTTTGCCAGGGACGAAGTAGACGCGCTGATCCAGGAGGCCGCCACGGCGTGCACGCAGAAGCTCGGCCGCGACATCGGCGAAGAGGAATGGTTCTGGGACGGGGAGTTCGTGGAGTCGCGCCCCGAATTGACGCGGCTCGTGGAAGACGACCGGATTTACCTGCCTGTGACGGAACTCCTGGGCGACGACCTCATCTGGATCGGTTCGGAGGGGATGTGGGGAATCGACCCTGAGCTGGCCGACCACACCTGGCATTTCGACGGCCACAAGACGTCACGGTTACTCGACTATACCCGGACCAAGGTCATGCTGTACCTCGATCGGCAGACGAAGGATACGGGCGCGCTGCGGGTCATCCCCGGTTCCCACCGGGATCCCTTGCATCAGGCGCTCCTGCCCCTCCAGGACGCTCACCTGGGCGGCGATCCCAGCCCTTTCGGCGTCGACGGCCCCCGGATCCCCGGCTGCGCTATCGAAACCGAACCCGGCGATATCGTCCTGTTCAACCAGTGGCTTTACCATGCGGTTTACGGCAAGGCGGGTAAACGGCGGGTCATCGTCTTCAAGTTCGGCCCCCGTCCGCGCACTGGCGCTCACAGGGACATGCTGCTTGAAGGCGTGCCGCAGGGGTTCAGGCCCCATCCGTCGTTCCTGGAAACCGAACGTCCCCGTTTACGGCGACTGGCCGCGGGTATAGAAGCGGTCGGCAGGAAAGCCGAATAGGCGAACCGAAATCCCGGCGGCGAAAGAGACGCCCGGCGGCAGGTCAGACGTCCGCCGCCCGTCAGACCGGTCGCTCGTAATTCAGGGCGCCCGTCAGACCGGCCGCTTGATCCTCGCCACGATTCCTCCCCACCAGTTTCGCAGGTCTTCGAAGGCGCTGTAGACCAGGGGCAGCGCGATCATGGCGCCGATGGTGGAGAAGATCAACCCGCCCATGACCGACCGGCCCATGGGGTAGTAGGGCTGGTCGCCGAGGGTGGCGGTTCCGATCGCCATGGGCAGCAGGCCGAGCATGGTGGTGAACGCCGTCATCAGGATCGGCCGCAGGCGGTCGCGACCGGCCTGGATGATCAGTTCCCGGCCCTTCAGGCGGCCTTCCCGCTCCAGGTGCTTGATGTGGTCGATGAAGACGATGGCGTTGTTGACCACGACCCCGATCAGGATCACGATGCCGATCATGGCGAGTACCGACATGTTGGTACCGGTAGCCCATAGCATCCAGTAGCACCCGAAGTAGGCGAAGGGGATGGATACGAGGATGATGATCAGGGGATCGATATAGGACTCGAACAGGGACCCCAGGAGCAACAGCACGGCAACGAGCGCGAGAAGGATCGCGGTCACCATGGCGGCCGTATCTTCTTCCAATCGCTCCCACCGGTCCCCGAGGCGCCATGAATAGCCCCTGGGCAGGGAGAGGTCCGCCAGGCTGGTGCTGATTTTGCCGCCGATGGTCTCGATGCCCTCTTTGGTGGTGTTCGCGCGGACCATCAGGATGGTCTCGCTGTCCCTGCGGAATACGGTCCTGAAGGCCGGCGTCTGGGTGAAACTGGCCATGGTGGCAAGTGGGAGCTGGGTCCCGTCGTCCAGGTAGACCGCCTGGTCCCGGAGCTGGTGAACGGTCTCGCGGTCTTCCTCCTTGGACTGTACCCATACCCGGATCTCCCGGTCTTCGGTCTTCAGGCGTCTCAGTTCGTTGCCTCGGATGCCCGAAAGGGTCATTTCGGCGACGCGCCGGGGCGTAAGGCCGAACTTGCCTGAGATCTCCCGGTCCACGGTGACCTGGACCTCGTCCTGCGTTTCCTCGTTGTCCAGGTCGGTGGTGATGGCCGTGATCTCGGGCAATTGGCCCAGCCGCGCGTTCACGTCCTCCGCGATCTGTTCGAGCCGCCTCGGGTTTTCTCCGTGCAGGGCGATGCTCACCCTCGGATCTTCGTCGCCGCCCTCGCCCCATCGCCATCTCACGACGAGTCCCGGTACCTCCGGGATGGTGTCCCTGATGATCCGGGCGACCTCTTCCGAAGAACGGTACGACTGCACGCCGCCCTGGGTGCCGAGGATCAACAGGATCGCGATGTACAGTGCCGTCAGCACGGCGGTAATCTGCAGCGCGTTGGACTTCCTGCGCACCAGGACGAGTACGACCGCGCACAGGGCGAGCGATCCCCAGACCCACGGCGCTTTTGCGTTGTGCCGGAGGCTGTCCCAGACCGAGTCGTCCGAACCGCTATGGAGGAACACTTCAAAGGTGATGCGCCCGGGCCGGAAATCGGAACGAATAGCCCGGATGTTCAGCGAATCGGCCGAAGCCATCCACTGGTTCTCCAGGTCGGTCACGAATCGATCGGTGTATTCCAGGCTGGCGAACTCGCCGGGTTCGATATACATCCAGACCCTTCGCGGGTCCGAGGACGAATTATCCAGGGTCACGCTGCGCATGGGCACCAGGAAGGTCAGGATGACGAACCCCCCCAGGATGAGCGCCACGTCGAGCCGGTGGTTCAGTACCCATCCGATCACCTGGGCGTACCGGTGTTCGAGCGCTTCCAGCAGGCTGACCGTGGGCAGGCGTCCTTCCTTCAACAGCCGGGAAGCCAGGAGCGGTATGAAACTGAGCGACATCACCAGGGACGAGATCAGGGAGATGGTGATGACGAGACCGAACTCCCGCATCTCCGTCTGCGCGTTTCCGCCTCCGATGAAAAGCAGGGGCAGGAACACGATGGCCGTCGTCAACGTGGCGGCGCTGACGGCCACAGATACTTCGCGGGCGCCCTGGATCGCCGCCTGCACGGGCTCCAGGCCCATCCGCCGCAGCCGGACAATGTTCTCCAGCACCACTACGGCGTTGTCCACCAGCATGCCGATACCGAGCATCAGTCCCATGAGCGAAATGAGGTTGAGCGACAGGATGCCGTAACCGGTATTCACGAAATACATGACCGTGAAGGTCACGAGGATGGACGCGGGGATGGATGCGGCGATGATGAAGGTCGTCCGGTACCTCCGCAGGAAGAAAAACAGCACGCCCAGGGCGAACAGGCCGCCCCACATGCCGGCGGTACCGAGCGCTTTGAGCGAATTCAGGATCCAGGAAGACTGCTCGAAGAAGATGAAGTAGGACAGGCCGGGCCAGCGCGGATCGCGGGTCAGGTCGCTCAGGGTCTCCTTCACGGCCGCCGTGACTTCCACCGTGTTGGCGTTCGACTCCTTGCTGATCACCATGCCCACGGCGTCCTGGCCGTTCAGGCGGAACCGGCGAAATGACGTGGGTTTCCGGTATTCCACCCGGGCCACGTCGCTGAGCTTGAGGCCCCTTTCATTGATGGGGTAGGACTGGATGTCCTCCACGGTTTCGAAGGCGCCGGAGAGCCGGACGATATAGCGGAACCCGCCGTCTTCCACGTAGCCTCCGGGCGAGTCCATGTTGGCCTGGTCCATGGCGCGGATGAACTGTTCCACGTTCACCCTGTACGCCTTCAGCAGGTCCTCGTCCAGGTCGATGATTACCTGCCTGGACCGGGACCCCCACGCGTCGATGCCGGCGATGCCGTCGATCCGCTCGATGCGGGGGATCAGCTGCTCGTCGACGACCTGAAACAGGGCGTCGCGGTCGCCGTGCCAGGACAGGGAGAGAAACATGATGGGGATGTCCGTGCTGGAGAACTTCCGCACCCAGATCCGGTTGATCTCGTCCGGCAGCGCCGGGCGCACCCGTTCCACGCGGTCCCTGACCTCCACGTAGGCCAGCTTCATGTCAGTGCCCGGTTCGAAGACAAGGTTGACGTTCACGCCGTTGGTACTCGAATTGGATTCCACGCGCTGCAGTCCGCGCAGGGTCTTCAGTTCTCCTTCCAGCGGACGGGCGATCAGGTGGACGTTGTCCTCCGGCGTGGAATTTGGATAGGGTACCCAGACGTTCATCCAGATCCCGTCTCTCGCCGGAACGAGCTCCATCGGCAGCAACCGGAAAGAGACCGCCCCGAAGAGGATCGCGCTCACCAGGACCATGAACACGGTGACGGGCCTTCGGAAGGCGAAGGCGGTCCAGTTGTGGGGGGATAGGAATTTGAACATATCAGGCTCGTTGGTTTCCGGTCATGACTGGACGGGACCCTCCGGGACAGGGCCTGCCGGGACGGGACCCACCGGTGGCGCAGCCTCTGCGGGAGCGCTGTGCTGATCCCGGTCCACCAGCGAGTAGATCACCGGGATCACGATGAGGGTCAGGAAGGTCGAAGCGATCAGTCCGGCGATCACGGTAACGGCCAGGGGCGTGCGGATCTCGGCGCCTTCGCCCAGTCCCAGCGCGAGCGGAAGCAGTCCCAGGATCGTCGTGGCCGAAGTCATGAGTATGGGGCGAAGCCTTACCCGGCCCGCGGTGATGACCGCCTCGATCCGCTCGATGCCGCGGCGCCGCAACTGGTTGATATAGTCCACCAGCACGATGGCGTTGTTCACCACGATCCCGGCCAGCATGATGATGCCGATCAGGACGATCACGCTGATCGCGATGTCCAGTAGATAAAGGGTAAGCAAAACACCCGAGAGGGCAAGCAGAAAGGAGATCATGATGATGAAGGGATGGAGCAGCGACTCGAACTGCGAAGCCATGACCAGGTAGACCAGGAATACGGCCATGGCGATGGCCAGCAGCATGCTGCGCGAAGCGATGGTCATCTCCCGGTACTGGCCGCCGATGTCGATGCTGAAGTCGTCGGGAAGACGCATTCCGGCAAGCCTCTCCTGCATGTCGCCGGCCACGCTTCCCAGGTCGATGCCGGTCAGATTCGCCGTCACCAGGGCCACGCGCTGCTGGTCGATGCGCCGGATCTCGCTGGGGCCTTCGTCCAGCTGGACCAGGGCCACGGCGCCGAGCTGGATAGGACCGCCTTCCTGCGCGCGGGATGAAGAAGCCTGATTGCTCGGTCGGAATGCCGACTCCTCCCCTTCTTCGTTGCGGTTCGTACGTTCATTCTGCCCGGTGTTACTCCGTTCGCCCGCGTTTACGGCCATGGCCTTCAACTGGGCGATCTGCCTCCGGTCTTCTTCCCTTGCCCGCACCAGGATGTCGATCTTGCGTTCTCCCGCCGAGAACCGGGTGGCCACGCTGCCGCGGACCTTGTTCCGGATCGCGTCCGCGGCCTGCCCGATGTCCACTCCGAGGGCCGCCATCCGGTCGCGGTCGAATACGATCACGGCTTCGGGGTAGCCCGCCTCCATCAGGGACCGCACGTCCCTCAGGCCTTCCAGTCCGTCGAGGACGTCGACCACCTCGCCGCTGACGCCGCGGAGGTCCTTGAGGTTGTATCCCCGGATCTCGACCTCCAGCGGAGCCTTGAAGCTGAACAGCGCCGGCCGGACGAATTCGACCCGGGCGTCCGGTATATCGGCCAGGCGTTGCCGCAGACGGTCCATGACGGGATCGCTGCCTCGTGTCCGAATAGCTTCCGCGTCGAGCATGACCCCGACGCGGGCCACGTTCTCGCGTTCTTCATCCATGAGCGAACCGCTGGACTCTGTCGCGCCCACCACGACGTATACCTGCCTGATGTCCGCATCCTCCCGGATCAGCGATTCGATCATCGTCGCGGTTTCGTCCGTTTCCTCCAGCGGCGTGCCGGTGGGCAGGATGAGGTCCACCGCGAACTCGCCCTGCTCCATTTCCGGGATCAGCTCGGTGCCGAGGCGGGGAATGAGTACCATGGTCGTCCCTACGATCGCCGCGACCACGAGCAACGTGACAAAGCGCTGGTTGAGCGCCCTGGTGAGGAAGGACACGTAGGCCGACTGAAGGCCTTCAAGCCCCTTGGTGAAAACGTAAAGGATCGGTTGAGCCACCTTGCCCAGCACCCAGAAGACCCCGCGCAGGAGAAACCACGCGGGTACGAGGGCCACGAGAAGCAGGTTGGGGACGATCGTAAACAGGATCTTGAACAGGCTGCCCACCAGGAACCGGACAAGCCGGTAGACGGGCAGGATCAGCCGGGTGAGGAAGACGAGGATCCAGCGCGGAGCCCACGCGACCGCACGCAGCCACCGGTTCTTGGGAGGCCGAACATCCGGGCTGCGGTACTGCCTGACGCTGCCCCATAGCCAGTGGACTGCCAACAGGAGGATCCTGCCGACAAGGTATAAGGGAAAGAACAGGATCCAGCGGGCCGCACCTGGGGCCCGATCGCCACCCTTCTGCCGGAAATGCTGAGCGATCTCACCGAACCAGCGCAGGCCCGGGAAGGTGTTCACGAACCAGTTCGCCGAATCGCTGCCCAGCCTGCCGGCAAACCATCGGATCGTCCCACCGCGCTCCTCCGCGGCCGTCCGCCTGAAATCTCCGAAGGCCGACTGTACCCAGAGGCCCCGCCCCGCCCTTTCGCCCAGGCTGCCTTCCCGCGAAGCCATCATGGGAATGAAGGTCAGGGCCACGGCCAGGGACGCCAGGAGGGCGAATGTGACGGTCAGGGCCTGGTCGGTGAAAATCTGGCCAGCGATGCCTTCGATGAATACGATGGGAAAGAACACGGCGATCGTGGTCAGGGTCGAAGCGGTCACCGCCATCCCCACTTCCGACGCGCCTCGGCGGGCGGCTTCCACCATGCTGTCGCCTTCCTCCCGGCAGCGGAAGATACTCTCCAGCACGACGATGGCGTTGTCCACCAGCATGCCGATGCCCAGGGCCAGGCCGCCGAGGGACATGATGTTGAGCGTGGTCTGGCTGAAGAACATCAGGATGAAGGTGATCAGTACGGACACCGGGATGGCCACGCCGACGATGAGCGTGCTGCGGAGGTTGCGCAGGAAGAGGAAGAGGACGAGGATCGCCAGCACGCCGCCCCACTGGGCCGTCTTGATGACTTCGTCGATGGCGTTTTCGATGAAGCGGGACTGGTCCGACACGAGGTGCAGGGTCACCCCTTCGGGCAGCGTCGAAACGATGGTGTTCGCCTCGATGCCCATCACGGCGGCACCGGGTCCGGCGCCCGTTGATTCCGCGCCGGCCGCGGCTGTCTCTTCCGACTCCTCGGTTGCTTCGTCTTCCGCTCCGTCGGCAACTACCGGTTCCGCATCCTCCGTTGGTTCAGCGTCCCCTGTCTCCACATCACCCAGCCGTTCCCGGATTGCCCGGGCGACCGTCACCGTGTTGGCATCCGCTTCCTTGAACAGGGCGATTTCCACGCTTTCGCGGCCGTTGATCCGCGTAAGCGTCTTCCTTTCCTTGAAATGCCGCCGGACCGTGGCCACGTCGTGGAGGCGCACGGGTACCTCGCCCCGGCTGGAGATGATGATCTCGCCGATCTCCTCGACGGTCTGGAACTCGTTGACCGCCCGTACGATCAGCGCTTCGTCGCCTTCCTGAAGCTGCCCCCCGGCCTGGTTGATGTTCTCCGCGGCGAGACGCTGGTTGATCTGGCCGAAGGTAAGTCCCAGCCGGGTCAATTGCGCTTCGTTGATCTCAACCTGGATTTCTTCTACCAGCCCACCCTTGATACGGACTGACGCGACGCCCGGCACCGTTTCGAGCTGCCGCCTGATCTCCCAGTCCGCCAGGTTCCGCAGCATGATCAGGTCGTCCCCGGACAACCCCAGGCGCATGATGGGATCGAGCTCCGGGTTGTACCGCAGGAGGATGGGACGCTCGGCGTCCTGGGGCAGGAATACGCGGTCCACCCGTTCCCGCACGTCCATAATGGCCAGGTTCATGTCCGTGTCCCAATCAAACTCGAGCACCACGTCGGAGACGCCCGCCCGGGAGATGGAACTGACTTCCACCAGGCCGGTAACGACCCCCACGTCCTCTTCGATCCTGCGGGATATGAGGTTTTCGATTTCCTGGGGAGCGGCGCCTTCGTACTCCGTGCGCACCGTGAGGGAAGGGTAGGAGATGTCCGGAAGGAGATTGACCGCCAGACGCTGGAAGGACACGTATCCGAAAATCAGCGCAGCCAGTACCAGCATCGTGATGGTGACGGGCTTGCGAATGGCGAAATCAACGATGTTCATGGAGGTTATTCCGGCGCTTCGGG
This sequence comes from Gemmatimonadota bacterium, assembly GCA_009838645.1. Lineage (NCBI taxonomy): Bacteria > Pseudomonadati > Gemmatimonadota > Gemmatimonadota bacterium. Next base: position 119,262 of record VXRC01000045.1, read on the forward strand.
AGCGACGATCTTAACCCGGGTGCTGTCTCTCATGCTGCGATGGCCGGCGATCACGACCAGGTCGCCCGGGTTCAGCCCTTCCTGGATCTCGGTGAAGTCCGCATCTTGCAGGCCGAGGGTGAGGGCGACGCGCGTTGCGATGCTGTCCTTCACGGTGAAGACTTCATCGTCTTCCAGCAGGGCGATCTTGGGGATCAGCAGCACGCCTTCGTGCTGGTCTGCGAGGATGGTCACCTTGACGAACATGCCCGGCTTGAGCCGCCAACCGGGATCGTCGATCCTTATGGTGACCTTGAAGGTGCCGTTCTGCGGATTGATGATGGAGCTCACTCGGTGTATCGTGCCGTTGAACGTGCCGTCCGGCAGGGTCTCCGTTTCGAGGATGACCTGCTGGTCCGGGGCCACGTGCGACCACTCCATTTCTGGCAGATGGGTGTAGATCAGCAACGTGTTCAGGTCGACCAGTGTGAAAAGCGCATCCCCCGGCCTGGCCATGTTGCCGACGTTCTGGTGGCGTTCCGTTATGGTGCCGCTGAAAGGCGCGCGTATGGTGGTCTTGTCGAAGGCGACCTTGGCGGACTCCCAGTCCGCCCTGGCCATGATCAGCTCCCGCTCCTTCGCCTCGTGATCCACCTCGCTGATGAGCTGTCCCTCCAGCATGGCCGCCGAACGATCGAATTCCTGCTTGCGGGCATCCCGGATGGCCTCCGCGCGCGCCAGGGTTACTTCCTCTTCGTCGTTTTCCAGCACGGCGAGGACATCGCCCCGCTTCACGTAGTCGCCTTCTTCGACGCGCATCTCTTCGATCATGGCGGTCGTCCGCGGGAAAATCTGGGCATCGCGGTCGGCTTCCACCGACGCGGTCGTCAGCACGACATCGGAAATGGTGCCGAGGGAAGCCTCGAACACGTTCACCGGGACCGGCAGCACCTCCGTGGTGTCGGCTTCAGCCTCGCCGTCCTTGCCGACGACCTTCTCTTCGCCGGTCTCCCCTTCCGCGGCCTCGGAACTGGCGTCGCCGCACCCCGTGGCAATGAATGCCGCCAGGAAAGCGATGCATGCCGCGGCGGCGGCTGTCCGGGAAAGACGCATTATGAGGGGTAGAACGCCTGGACGACGCATGCCTGCTCCTTCAGAACAGTACTACATCAATACTGACTATGTTTATACAACCGCAAACGCTTGTCATTCATGTGAAGTTCCCGCCTGTCTGCACCATTAGACAGCGGGTGCGGGGCGATAGTTTCCGTTAAATTCGAGGTTTTATCCCGCCGCCGCCAGCAAACGCGCCATGTTCCCGCCCAGGATGAGGTCCATGTCCGCCTTCGCGATGAAGGTGCAGTGGGTCCGTACGGCTTCGAGCGAGTGCTGGTACGTACTCGCCCGGGCGACGGGCGGATAGTTGGACGCCCAGCAGAGGCGGTCGGCCCCGTAGTACTCATAGAGCTTGCGGACGATCCACATGCAGTCCGAGTAGGGATATTCCCAGGCGGTCTCCGAGACGTATTGGAAACCGGACAGCTTGATGTGGATGTTGGGTACGTCCGCCGCCGCCAGGACCTCCCCGAGCATGGGCCGGGGCGCCGGTTCACCCACCTTCACGCCGGCCATGTGATGGCAGAGGAAGGGCGTGTCGGGGAATCGTCGCGCGAGCTTGCGCAGCGCGGGCATCCAGGCCGGACCCAGGGCCAGGGAAGCGATCTGGTTGAGTTCGGCCGCCTTCTCGAAGAACGCGAGGCCTTCCCGCGACTCGAACCAGTCCGTATCGCCCTTCAGATAGTGGGTGAACCCTTTCAGCCGGTACTTCTCTACCGATGCGGCCAGCCGGTCGGCGCTGCCCGGGATGTGGTAGGTGTCGGACCAGGAACAGTCCACGTCGGCGAACTGAATGAACCGGTCGGGGTATCGGCGGACGCACTCGGCTCCGTAGTCGTTGTTGTTGGGGTTGTGTTCGATCCGGGCGCAAACCAGTACCGCCTTGTCCACCCCGGCCAGGTCCATTTCGTGCAGCAGCATCTCTGCCCGGCCCCGGTTCTCCGGATCCGGGACTTCCGGTTCGTAGGGCCAGTAATCCCACGCGTGGGCATGGCAGTCGATGATCATCGTTTGATTCCTTTCTTAAGTTGTAGATTGTCGGCCTTCGGTCGTCCAGGGCCGGTTGGCGCGGCCCGACTGGTTAATGCGGCTCGAATGGTCTACGCGGCCCGAGCGGTCTTCAATACCGGTTGACCACCCAGAGCCCGGCCGCCAGCAGCACCAGGCCGCCCGTGAGGTAAGTGGTCACCTGGTCGCCCAGGATGAGCCAGCTAAGGAGGACGCCGAAGAGGGGCGTCGTGAAGAAGAAGGCGCTGATCTGGGTGGCGCTGTGCCGCTGCAGCAGCCGTATCCAAACGAGAAAGCAGAATCCGGCGACGATGGCGCCCTGGTACAGGACCGCCGCCACGATGGACGGGTCGATCGTGACGGGCAGGTGCCATTCGGTCGACACCCAGAGGACGGTGAAGATGGGCAGCACGACCACCTGCTGCCAGAATATGACCGAGACGGGGGAGATGCGCCTGACCAGGACCTTGTTGATCATGATCTGTATGGCCAGGCTTATGGAGCTGAAGAGGACCAGCACGTCTCCCAGCGGGGTCGACGGCCCGCCGGCTTCGTCGTATATGGTCAGCACCATGCCGGCGCCGGCAAGGACCAGTCCGAGGTTCTTCATCAGCGTCAGGCGGTCGCCCGGGATGATGTAGTGGGAGATGGCGGCGACGACGAAGGGGTAGGTCTGCATGAACAGCACGGCGTGGCTTCCGGAGGTTTGCTCCGCGCCGATGTTCAGGAAGAGGATCTGCGCGGCCATGACGAGGGCGGGCACGGCGATGATCAGGCGGTCTCCCCGCGCCACGAAAAGCGAGACGCCGGCCAGGCGCGTCCAGGCGAAGACGCATACCAGGGCGACCCCGAAGCGCAGCACCGCCAGGAGGATCGGCGGGATGCCTTCCAAGCCCACTTTGACCGATACGACCAGGCCGCCCCAGAGTGTGCAGAGCATCAGCACGAGGAGGACGGACCTCGTCGTCAACGGCTGGTTTTCGTCGATGTGGGTCACCCTGGCCAGCCTTTTCGCGGGAGGCAGGAAGCGAGAGGAAACGGCAGGGCGAGATTATACGAAGCGGGAGCGCCTGGAAGCAACGTTAAAGTTCAGGCCAGGCGTACAGTTCCGGCGTACGGTTCCGGCGTTCAGGCCCGGCGTACAGGCCCGGCCGCGGTGCGCCGCGACGGCTTACCGGTCATACATGCGCCGAAAACGCAGGGCCACGTTGACCAGAGCGATCATGACCGGCACCTCGACGAGGGGGCCGATGACCGCCGCGAAGGCCACGCCCGATTCGATACCGAAGACCGCCACGGCCACGGCGATGGCCAGTTCGAAGTTGTTGCTCGCGGCGGTGAAGGAAAGCGTGGCGTTCTTCGAATAGTCCGCGCCGATTTTTCGTCCCATCCAGAAGGTGATCAGGAACATGAGCACGAAATATACGAGGAGCGGTACGGCGATCCTGACTACGTCCAGGGGGATAGCCACGATCGTATCGCCCTTCAGGCTGAACATGACCACGATGGTGAACAGCAGCGCCACCAGGGTGATGGGGCTGATGCGGGGGATGAAGGTCGACTCGTACCACGGCCTTCCCTTGAGCCGCAACAGGACCAGGCGGGTCGCCATGCCGCCGAAGAAGGGAATGCCCAGGTAGATGAGCACGCTTTCCGCGATCTGGGCGATCGTCACCGGCACGACGCTGCCCTCCAGCCCGAACCAGGGCGGAAGCACCGTGATGAAGACGTAGGCGTACACGCTGTAGAAGAAGACCTGGAACAGGCTGTTGAAGGCCACGAGGCCGGCGGCGTACTCCGTGTTTCCCTTCGCCAGTTCGTTCCACACGATGACCATGGCGATGCAACGTGCCAGGCCGATGAGGATCAGGCCGGTCATGTACTCGGGATGCGCCGGCAGGAAGAGCGCCGCCAGCCCGAACATCAGGATCGGGCCGACGACCCAGTTCAGGAAGAGGGAAGCGCCGAGGATCCGCACGTTGCGGAACACGTCCCACAGTTCCTCGTACTTCACCTTGGCCAGCGGTGGATACATCATCAGGATGAGCCCGATGGCGATGGGCAGGTTGGTTGTGCCCACCTGGCCGAGTTGGATCAGGGCGGGCACCTCCGGCGCCCACACGCCGAGCGCGACGCCGAGGCCCATGGCCAGGAAGATCCACAGGGTCAGGTACCGGTCGCGCGCAGACAGTTTACTCGTCGTTGTATCCATGGTCACGCTCAGGTTTATTTTGTGGTGGATCTGCGCCCGGCCGCCGGGCCGTTCCGGTCACTTTGTCCGCCTCGGCCACGGCGTTCGTTCCGGCCGCCCTCGCGAACACCCATACCATCTCGCGGCAGATCTCCCGGCATCGTTCGTCGTAGACCTCCGCCTCCCGATCCGTGCCATCGGCGGACTTCGGATCCTCGTAGGGGACGAGCACGCGCCGGTCCGCGCTGGGTATCACCGGACATTCGCGATCGGCGCTCGAACAGGTCAGAACCGCGCAGAAACCATGCTGTGGATTCGTTGGATCGTGGTAAGCCTTGGAAAACGCGCGCGCCGGGGAGATCTCGCTTCCCGCGTGAACGAGATAAACCGTGTTGTCTTCCGTGGTGCACCGTTCGGCCCGGAATCCCGCCCGGACCATCGCAGATACGGCCCTTGGATCGAAGGTGGTGGCCTCCGTGCCGCCCGAGCAGGTGGCAACTCCCCGTAGGTCGAAGAACCGTGCGGCGGTCTGGGCCCAGATCTGGGCCATCTGGCTCCGGCGGGCATTGTGCGTGCAGATAAAGGTCAGTCGGGCCGGCTTACTGTTTCGCAACCGCTCAAGGATGTATGCGGAAACGCGTTCCAGTACCTTCTTGCGGTCGGCCGGAATCTGGCTGGATTCCAGCAGTCGCGCCTGCAGATAGCGAATGAGGTCCGGGTAGATGGCGGAATCCCGTGGGGTCGGTTTCACTGAAACTCCCGTTAAATCAACGACCGGCCGTGCAGGGCCGGGTCTTCACGTTCGTCGACCTGGAGCAGGGCCATGGAGGGCCGGGGCACGCAGATCTTGCCCTCGCTGGCCAACCCGCGCAACCGGTCCAGGTCCGCCTGGACCCGCTCGTGGACCTGGCGGGCCGAGACGAGATAAACCGACACGTACTTAAGGGCGATCGAGGAGTCCGTGGCCAGCGCGTAGTAGATCCAGACCCCGTCGCGGCGGTCCTTGAGCAGGCCGTACTGCTTCAGCACGGCCAGGTGCCGGGAGATCTTGCCCTGGGGCATATCCAGGACCGCCATGATTTCGCACACGCAAAGTTCCCGCTCGGTCAGCAGGAACAGGATGCGGAGGCGCGTCGCGTCCGAACAGGCTTTGAATACGGCTACATCATTGTCCATATCTGAACACCCCAGCGCAATCAGCACCTGCGCGTCGTCCTTCGTGCGGTAGCCCCGAGCGGCGGCTTACGACCGATGAATACGACTATAACCTGATAAACGAATATACAGATATAATATGACCTGTCAACACGATTCGTCAATGAAAGTGCATAGCCTGAAATCGCCGGTACTGGTGGACATCGGGAAGTGCGTGTTGTATATTGCGGTATTCTTTCAACGTACTTGAACTCGATATATGATGTATACGTGAGCGCCATGCCGTCACCTCCCCACGTACTGCTCGTTTGTACCGATCATTGGCCGGGCAGGCTGTTCGGCCACGCGGGACATCCGGTGATCCAGACGCCCACCCTGGACACGTTGGCCCGCAGCGGGATGAGGTATACACGGGCCTACAGCGAATGCCCGGTGTGCATTCCCGCCCGCAGGACGATTATGACCGGCACGACCACGGCAACGCACGGCGACCGGGTGTTCAGGGTCGACAACCCCATGCCGCGGATCCCCACCCTTGCGCAGACCTTCCGTGACAACGACTACCAGGCCTACGCCGTGGGCAAGTTGCACGTATACCCGCAGCGTGACCGGATCGGGTTCGACGACGTGATCCTCGCCGAAGAGGGCCGTCCGAACATCGGCGCCCTGGACGACTACGAGGCTTTTCTCGGCGAGAACGGTTACGCCGGGGAAGGATTCACCCACGGCATGAGCAACAACGACTACGGCCAGCGGCCCTGGCATCTACCCGAAGCCATGCACGTGACCAACTGGACCACGCGCCAGATGGCCCGGATGATCCGGCGCCGCGATCCGACACGGCCGGGATTCTGGTACCTGTCTTACTGCCATCCCCACCCTCCGCTGACCCCGTTGCAGTGCTACCTGGACCTGTATCGCGACGAGGATCCGGGCGAGCCGTACCACGGCGACTGGGCGGAGGACCCCGACGGCCTGCCCTATGCGCTGAAGGCGGTTCGGGGTAATAACTGCGGGATGAACGACGCCCAGGTCGCATGGGCGAGAAGGGCGTTCTACGCGCTGTGTACCCACATCGACCACCAGTTGCGCGTGGTAATCGGCACGTTGCGGGAGGAAGGCCTGATCGACAACACGATCGTGCTCTTCACGGCCGACCACGGGGACATGCTGGGCGATCACGGCCTGTGGGCGAAGCGCCTGTATTACGAGCAGTCGGCCAACGTGCCCATGATACTCGTGGACCGGGCCGGCGACGACCGGGTCGGCCACAACCGCACCGACGACCGGCTCGTGGGCTGGCAGGACGTGATGCCCACGCTGCTCGATCTCGCGGGGATCGAAGTGCCGGGCACGGTCGAAGGCCTTTCCATGGCGGGCGAGGACAAGCGCGAATACCTTTACGGCGAGTGTGGCGAAAACGCCCAGGCCACGCGCATGATGCACGACGGCCGGCACAAGCTGATCTACTACCCCGTGGGCAACCGAACGCAGTTATTCGACGTCGAGCAAGACCCGGAAGAACGCCGCGATCTGTCCGGATCATCGGACCACACCGGGATTTTAGCCCGGTTGAAGACACGGCTGGTGGACCAACTGGCCGACATGGACCCGGCGTGGATACAGAACGGAGAACTGACCGGTCTGCCGGACCGCGAATACAGGCTGCCACCCAACCGGGGCCTGTCCGGCCAGCGCGGGCTGCACTGGCCGCCGCCCCCCACGGATCCGGGGTCTTCCTACGTACCCTGAACGCATACGGGAGAACCGCTCATGCGCTCTGCACGAATCGTCATCGCTTCGATCCTCCTGTTGTTCGGATCACAGCCGGCCGCGGCCTGGGGGCCGAACGGCCACCGCATCGTAGGGCAGATCGCCGAGAATCACCTGACGGACGCGGCCCGTAAGGGCATCTCCGAACTCATCGGACGCGCATCCCTGGCGCAGGTCAGTACCTGGGCCGACGAGATCAAGTCCGATCCCGCCTGGCGCCATGCTTCCCCCTGGCACTACGTCAATGCGCCGCCGGGCCAGCCCATAGAAAAAGCGCATAAAAGCCCGAGCGGCGACGTGGTAGAGGCCATTCAGCGTTTCGAGCGGGTGTTGAGGGACCGCGAATCGGGCAGGAAGGAACGGGTGGACGCGCTGAGATTCCTGGTGCACTTTGTGGGCGACATCCACCAGCCGCTGCACGCGGGCTACGCCAGCGACCGGGGAGGCAACGACATCCGGGTGCGGTGGTTCGGTGAGAGCACCAATCTCCACACGGTATGGGACGAGCACCTCGTCGAGCACCAGCAGTTGAGCTTCACGGAATGGGTCCGGTTCTTCGGACACGCCGAACCCGGCGAGATCGAGGCATGGCGCCGTTCGTACGTATATGACTGGGCGCGGGAGTCGCGGAGCATGCTGCCGGCCGTCTACGACTACGGCAGCTCCCGTTCCGAAAGAACCCCCTACCTGGGATATGCCTATATCTTCAAGCATGCCGACGGGGTCAAACTCAGGCTGCTGCAGGCCGGCATCCGCCTTAGCGGACTGTTGAACGATATCTTCGCTTCACCCTGATTCACCCCCTGGCCATCGACCTGACCGCACCTGTCAACCTCCGAAAAGCATGACCCCTCCCGCCGCCAGCACCAGTCCGGTGATGGTGGTCTGCAGGTAGCGCTCCGGGAGCTTGCGGGACATCCGCACGCCCAGGGGCACGCCCACCAGCGATCCGGCCGCCATGGTCACGGCGATGGCGAGATCCAGCTGGCTGCTGCCGGCGTAGATGATCGAACTCGTGAAGGTCAGCGACAGCGCGATGAAGATGGAGGAACCCACCGTGTCCACCGCGGTGAGGCGGAAGATGATGATCATCAGCGGCACGATCAGGATGCCGCTGCCCACCGAGGTGGAGGCGATCAACCCGCCGATGACGGTACCCAGCGCCACCGCGAGAACGATCTTCGCACCCGTGACCCGGGCAGAAATCTGCTGGCCCGCTTGGTCCGCACGGTCCGCCTGGTCCGCCCGGTCCTTTACCGCGCGGGAAACCGGCCGCATGAACATGTGCCACAGGATCAACAGGCCGGAAAGAATGACCACGGCCGCGATGAACTGTCGCAGATTCGTCTGGAGTGCTTGCCAGGCCGGGTCGGCTGGGTCCATGTCTCCGGCGTACCCCGTGATCCAGAGGGCCACGGCTACAGAGACGGGCACCGCACCTGCCAGGAAATACGCCGAGGTGCGGAACCGGATGGTACCCTGCCTGAAGTGGAAAAACACGGCCGGGAGCTTGCAGAGGCAGGAATAGAGATGGGCGGTGCCCACCGCCACCGTGGACGGCAGGCCGAATCCCAGCGTCAGAACGGGCAGCAGGAGGACCCCGCCACCGATGCCGGTCATGCCGATGCAGGCGCCGATCAGCGCGCCGGACACGAGTTGTACGACGGTTTTCAGGACTTCCAGGTCCATAGAAGGTGAAACGGCTCCCTTCGCACGGGCGCAAACCGCTTCCGACTACCTGCGCTCCCACCTATTTTTCTCTTGCCACACCCCTGCAAACGATGCAAACATGACCTTGCGATGATTCCGACCAAACCATACGCGGCCACGGACCTCGGCATCTTCCGGTTTCTCGACGGCAAGTTGCTCGTCTACCTGGTCGAGTTGAAGATCGAACCCTTCGTGGGCCGATATTCGCTGCCCGGAACCCTGGTGCTCGAAACAGAAGACCTGGAGGCGGCGGTGCGGCGCGCCTACCGCGAGGCAACGGGCTGGTCGGGCGCCTACTTCGAGCAGGTCTACACCTTCTCCGCCATCGACCGGGACCCCAGGAGACGTACGATCTCAACGGCCTACATGGGGTTTCCCGACCGTCCTGGCGAACCCTTTGAACCGGTAGACAAGTACCGCACGGGGGAGTGGTTCTACGTCAATGACACCCCGTCGCTGGCGTACGATCACAATGAGATTCTGAAGGTGTGCACGGACAGGATCGCGGCCAAACTGAATTACACGAATATCGCACTGCTGCTGCTTCCCGGAGAATTCACGATGTCGGAACTGCAGTGCGTGTACGAACAGGGGCTGGGTGAAGAACTGGAAACGGGGAGTTTCAGCGACAAGGTCCTGTCACTGGGCATGATCGAAGCCACCGGCGGGGAACGCCCGGCAGGGAACGTCCCGCCGGTTCCCCTCTACCGCGCCGTGCACCGGGAACTGCAGGAAATCCCCTTCATCTGAATCGCGGAATCACCCGGTTACCGCGGCTTCAACCCGCAGCGACGTTGTCTCAATCCGGTGCACCGTCGTCTTATCCCGCTACATCATGCGCTTGATGATCCGGTCGGACTGCTCCTGGCTGATCCCCAGGTCGCGCCGCGCGATCGCGCCGCCTTCGTCCAGCACCGGCTCCTGGTCACCCAGCGTGGGCGCGCCCTTCTTCTGAAAGAACAGCCCGGTGTAGATCTCGTCTCCCCAGATCATCGCCT
>VXRC01000046.1 GCA_009838645.1 Gemmatimonadota bacterium
AGATTTCGGATGGGTGAAAGATGAGCTAATTCCTTCACTGGAAGAACTGGAGTCCCAGAATTGAGACTACTGGCTCAACTGGTCACGGCGCGCCGCATGCCAATCTCGGGAAACTGGAGCCAACGCATATTTGTCATTGTGTTCCCCCGCAAAACCCTCGTACATTGAGTGGGTCAACTCAAGTAGAGCTAACGGGGCGCAACGTTTGTTTACAAGTAATGCGCAGTTTGGCTTGAGAAGAAGCGGTCTAGTGGCTTCGTGGGCTAGTCAGACTTGTATTCATGTGCTTGGATCTCGGAAGACGGTAACGCATGATTGCTGGTCCATGTGGAGTTGCTACGATCCAAAACGCGCATTCACTGGTAGAGTCAAGAGGCCGGCGCGGTGCTCTTAGGGTCCTGTGGCATATCCATCGCTTTCGCTTTGGCCCTCAATCAGGCTCCCATAAGTCGTCTCCGGCCTCCTGCTCGTCAAACCGGACATGCGGTTTTCCCGCATCCGGCTTTCAGTTGAACTCATGCCTTCGCCCACGGAAAGTCCTTCGTCTTCGGCGCAAGATATTGTAGACCGTAGGTCTCCCGTAGCCTAGCGTCCGAGAAGCGCACATGCTTCCTGGACTTCATCCTATGCTTCCGACAGAACCACTGTCGCAGCCGCCGCGTTGCGTGTCGGTCAATCGCACGGTAGGCAGGGCTCACCTGCCCCAGCGTGAAGTAGTTCGCCCAACCGGAGAGTATCCAGTTTAGACGGCGTACCATCTCTTCCGCGTCCATTAATCCGAATCGACTATCCGTTTGTTCGCTAATGCGACGGCAGATGCTTTGGACACTCCCCTTGCTCGGGCGGGTACCGATGTACCTCGTCCCCGTTTTCGGGCGGTAGTTCCAGCCGATGCGATATCCGAGAAACTCAAACACCTCTTCGGGGCATCGTAAGCATCGGGTCTTTTGCGCGTTGATGGGGAGCTTCAAACGATCCATTAGCCGGGTGATCACCAGCAACATCTCTGCTGCCGATGCACGCCCCAGTACACAAAAATCGTCTGCGTAGCATACTATCTCCGCGCCAAACTGCCGAGCATAGCCCAACAGCTTCCAGCCAAGTATAAAACGGCGCATGTAAATGTTGCTCAACAGTGGGGATATCGGACTGCCCTGAGGCATCCCCTTCCGTTCCCGTCGTGCGCGATTCGTACGTCGTTTCCCGCCTGTCTTGTCTTCCTCCACTACCGGCATCTCCATCCACGCTTTGATCAGTCTGAGCATCCGCCCGTCACTGATGCGGCGCGCCAAGCTCTTCATCAACTCCGCATGGGGAATCTCGCCAAAATAGTTCGACAAGTCCGCATCCACCACTTCATGGTGTCCACGGTTCAACAGATGATGGATACGCTTTACCGCATCCTGGGCGCTTCGTCCCTCGCGATACCCATACTGCTCCGGTTGGAGGTCTGCCTCAAAGATCGGCGATAGTACCATCATCGTCGAAGTCTGGGCCACCCGGTCCCGAAGACATGGAATCCCTAACGGGCGAAACTTCCCTGGCTGTTTCTTCGGAATCAGTACCTGACGTACCGCCTTCGGCGTATAGGTACCCTCCCGTAGGTCCTGCGACAGTTCTTGCAACCATCCTTCCACTCCCCGTTGTTTAACATCCGTGATCGTCTCTCCGTCCACGCCTGCGCTGCCACCGTTTCGGCGTACCAGCTTCCACGCTTCCAAAAGAAAATCCATCCGCCAAACCTTATCCGCAAGGGCATGGAATCGGTGGTCGGCCGATTCCTTCGCTTTCGCATGTAGTACGGTCTGGAGTCTCCGAACTTTTTCAGATCCTGTTAGACGTGTGTCAGTAATCATGTCCCTTCGTCCTTATCCATACTGTGTTCAACTCAGGGCCCCTTCCCTCCACAGACATTACCCCGCTTCTGCGGTACTACGGACCCATCCGCCACCCTGCCAGCCCGGTCTGCTCCTCGTGGAGTCCCGGTTGCCGTGTGCGTCAGCACCGACAGGGCTTCCCGTGTTGCTGCTTCCCTGATCTTCCATGCGTGCCAGCGCCACTACCCCGGTGAGCCGCCTTGGTGCTCGGGTCGCTCACTTCCCAAGACGCGCCAGTCTTCCCCATACTTACGGAGGGTCGACACTCACATTACCGGTTTCGAGGCCTGCTCGGCGTTCACTGCGCGTTCCGGCCCGCATGGTCGCTAAGCTACTCTACGTAGCCCGTTAACCTTAATGCTTCATATCATCTCGTTACCTCGATTATACGTTAAGGCCGCTACCAACCGGAGCGACAGGTGTCGGGTGGGATTCGCACCCACCACAGGAAAGCGCCTTTCCACGGCGCACGCAAGATGTCGGTTATCGCAAAGGGATATCATGGGTATCCCTACCCTGCCACGCGCGTTCCAAGTAATTGAAATGACCTTCGCAGGTCCCACTTGTTGCTGTTCCCTTACACCCGGTTCTGTCGCGGAGAACTTGCATCCCTCAGTATTGCGGAGATGACGGCATTCGCACACGGACATTCCTGATTTTGGGATGCTTCCTAGTTGACCAGCGGCAGTTAGTTTGACACTCCCAGAACAATGTTAGCCTCCAATCGAGGAGATTTTGATAGAGATTCTAGTGCGACAACTCAGTGTAAAGATAAAGTACGAGAATAATGTACGTGGAGTTTGCCACCAACAGTAATATGCGAGAAAGTGCTGCTTTGACAGGATGTGAGACCTTTTGGAAGTAAATGGAACATTGTTTACCGAATGGGGCTACATTCTAGCCTAGAGCAGATTCTGTTTACGAATAAATGAGCAACGGTGACGAACGGCATTTGGGTCGTTTCGGCGCAACCGCACTTGGCGTGGGTGCGATAGTTGGGGGCGGCATTCTTGCGCTTGCAGGTGTTGCCTTCGCCACTGCCGGCACGGCTGCTATCGTAGCCTTTGCACTCAATGGAGGCATTGCATTCCTTACGGCTGTCAGTTTCGTGCGACTAGCCTCCCGCTACCCTGAGTCCGGCGGCACGTATGCCTACGCGAAGCGAGTAGTCTCGATCGAGGTTGCATTCATCGTGGGGTGGGTAGTCTGGTTTGCCTCGATCGTAGCCGGCGTGCTCTATTCACTCGGCTTCGCTGTCTTTGCCGTTGAAGGTGCAATCCGACTATTCCCAGCTCTTGCGGAACAGTGGAGCTGGGTTGGAGACGGGCGAGGAGAACTCCTGCT
>VXRC01000047.1 GCA_009838645.1 Gemmatimonadota bacterium
TATGTTCGGACGGGATAACCGCTGAAAGCATCTAAGCGGGAAGCCCACCTCAAGACGAGATGTCCCAAGCGTAAGCTTCTGAAGGCCCCTTGAAGATTACAAGGTCGATAGGCCAGAGGTGTAAGTGGCGAGGTAACGAGCCATTCAGCCGACTGGTACTAATAGCCGTGCGGCTTGACCAATGCTTCATGCTACGACGTCGTTTCCTCATTCCTTGTAATTGCAACCCATTTCTTCCGGTGGCGATAGCGGAGGGGAAACACCTCTTCCCATTCCGAACAGAGTAGTTAAGCCCTCTTGCGCCGATGGTACTGCTTGGGTGACCTTGTGGGAGAGTAGGACGCTGCCGGGGGATGCTGAGAAGGCGCTCGATTCATTTCGGGCGCCTTTTCTATTTTGGGGTGCTTTTGTGCGTACGGAGGGATACGTTACTGAGGCCGGCGCGCGGGGGTCGCCTGTCTATGCCAGCGGCGTTGGCCTCCGACGACTTCTCATTCAGCGGACGACTCGTCGGAGACCTTGTTTACGGACGCGCCAGTCGCCCGTTCCTCTTGTCGCCCGCAGCCCATGTCAATCCACTGAACAACAACTTAAAACGAACACTCCGATATCTTGGAATGGCAGTTCACCAGGTAGGTCCCGGCAGTCGACTTCACAAAGTACCTTTACGCTTTCTCCTACGCCGCGGCTTTCTGCACGATGCGCCCGTCGAAGAGGCGGATGATTCGGTGGGCGTGGTTGGCCAGCGTCTGGTCGTGGGTCACCATGATTATAGTCGTGCCCGCCTCGTTCAGGCCAATGAGCAATTCCATCACCTCGGTACCGTTTGCCGAGTCCAGGTTGCCGGTCGGCTCGTCGGCCAGAATCAACTTGGGATTGCCGATGACCGCCCGCGCCACGGCCACGCGCTGCTGCTGGCCGCCTGAAAGCTGCTGCGGAAAGTGATTCCGCCGGTGGAGAATCTGCATATGTTCCATGGCCGCTTCCACGCGTTGCTTTCGCTCCGCCTTGGAAGTGCCCAGGTAGATCAGCGGCAGCTCGATGTTCTCGTACACGGTGAGTTCGTCGATCAGGTTGAAGCTCTGGAAGACGAAGCCGATGTTGTTCTTGCGCAGGTTGGCGCGTTGCCGCTCGGAGTGGGCGGACACTTCCTCGCCAACGAAGTGGTACTCTCCGCCTGTGGGGTTGTCGAGGAGCCCGAGGATGTTGAGGAGAGTGGACTTGCCGCAACCCGACGGACCCATGATAGCCACGAACTCCCCTACGTCCACGGCCATGGTCACGTCGTTGAGCGCCGTCGTCTCCACTTCTTCCGTCGCGTAAAGCTTCTTGAGATGCTGTGTCCGAATCATGGTGTGCTCCAATTATGTATTATTGCGCCTGGCGCCGTCGCCTCCTGATCGAGAACCTTCCGACATGTGTCCGTACCCGTTACTGCAATACAAGCCGTTCCATGTCGCCGAAGTTGTCGTACATGGACGTAATGACCTGCTCACCCTCTTCGAGACCTTCCAGCACCTCGAAGTACTGACTGTTCTGCCTTCCGAGCCGTATCGCGCGCCGCACGGCGGTCTCGCCGGCAGGATCGAGCACGTAGATCCACCGCCCGCCCGTCTTCTGGTAGAACCCGCCCCGGGGCACCTGAAGGGCGTCCGCCAGTTCGCCCAAGGCGATACGCACCTGTAGCGTCTGGCCCCGGCGCAGCCCCTCCGGCATCCCTTCGGGGAACACCATGTCCGCTTCGAACTGACCCTCGAGCACCTCGGGATACACCCGGCTCATCACCAGGTCGTAGGACCCTCCGGCGAAATCGAAGGAGCCGGCTTGTCCGGACCGGATGCGGGCGATGTAGTGCTCGTCGATCGCCGCTCTCACTTTGAAAGCGCCCTCTACATCGATCTGGCCGAGCCGCTCCCCGCCGGGTTTCGATTCGCCCACCTCGGCTATGAGCGAGGACAGAAGTCCCGCGATCGGCGCGCGGAGCGTCAGGTTCTCCTGGTTCTCCTTCACCATGTTCAGGTTAAGCTGCAGCCGATCGATCGATTCCTCCAGTTGCTGGATCTGCACCGCCTGGAAGAGCGAGTCCTGGCGCAGCGTCTCCACGGTGACGGAACGCTTACGCGTAAGATACTCGAGGTTGTCCCTGGCCTCGTCGTATTCCTGCTGTGAGACCAGGTCGGCCTCGAGTAAGGCGGCCTGCCGCTCGAACTCCCGTTCGGCCTTCCGCATTTCGAAATCGAGCTCCACCAGTTGCCCCCGCATCTCCAGGCGTCTTTGCTCCATCGTCACCCGCGTCTGCCGCAGGGCGTTCACCTCGCGGAAGAGCTCGGCTTCGCGCTGCATGACGTTGAGTTGCAGGTTGGCGTTAGATAGCCGCAGGATCGGGGTGCCCTGTTCCACGTGCGTGCCCTGCTCGACGTAGACCTCCTCCACACGTCCGCCTTCCACGGCGTCCAGGTAGATCGTCGTGAGCGGCATCACCGCGCCCTGCTCGACGATGTACTCCAGGAAGGGACCGTAGGTGACCGGCGCCATGGTCAGCTTGCCGGCCTCGACGTTCAGCGACGACGGGTTGACGCTGAGCAGCGCATAGGCCCCGAAGGCGATTACCGCGGCCGCCAGGCCGCCGAGTGCGATCCGGCGCGGCGTGAAACGCTTCTTCTCGATCTGTCGGTCCGTAGTGCCTGGTTGCTCACGCTGTCTTTCATCCGTGAACATATCCACGAGACTCTTCGGATCTTTGTCGTCGTTACGTGAGCCAGTCATAGATACCTCCTATGCATTTCCGTCCGGTGCTCTCCCAGCATAGTGTCCTTAACTGCATAATACCCGTAACGTGGATTCGTTTCTATAAGGTGATTCCCTACTTTCTTAAGATTAAACCCCTTATTTGCAGCGTAGATTCGTACACAATACACTCTGATTCGCGTAAGAATGCCTCGGGCTTGTAATCTCATCTCATTCCTTACAGCACAACGAAGAGAAGACCTTCAAATAACCATCTGTTTGAATATCAAGAGAGTATGTGCTGACAACATGCTCTCTGGCAGCCTTCCCCATACGTCTTCTGAGTTCAGAATCTGACAAAATCCTGATAATCCTTTCAGCAATTTGATCTGTGTTTCCAACATCGGCATAGTAACCTCCAATGCCGTCCTCGAAAACCTCCTGCATGCCTTCTGTTCGTGTAGCCACTACCGGCGATTCACATGCCATTGCTTCCGCTATGCCCAACCCGAATCCCTCGCTGATACTGGTCATTACACATACAGAGGACAGAGAATAAAGGGCCGGCATATCCTCGCTTGAGGTTTCACCTAAAGCAAAAACCACGTGATCGTTCAGTCCCATGCGATCAGACATATTCAACAGATACTCATGATATGGACTGATCGTACCCATTTCATGAAATACGCTTCCATTTCCTGTAATCAACAATGTCGCCTTGTCGTACGATCTATGTACCTTCTCGAATGCTTCGATGAGTATGTGGATACCTTTCATCGGATCGAGACGAACTGGACTGGTAATCAACTCCTCGGACACGTTTTTAAGAAAGCCGTACTTCATATTCTTGTGTGTCGGTTTAAAGAAATCGGTGTCCACTCCATTGTAGATGTTGATCATCTCGAGATCATACAACGCTCTGGCTTTCTCCTGCATGTATCTTGAGACACTGACGAAGGCATTCGCATTGCTGTTCAGAACTTCTTCAAAATCCGGACTTGACTTGTCCGGAATACCTGGAAGTACAGCAACAAGCGGTATCTGACACGTTTTTTTTATAATTCCTCCCACTATGCCCGGAACCACGCCAAAGGTACAAATGAGATCAGCGGACTGTATCAACTGTGCCCAGTCTGAAGCCGAACGTTTGTAAAATGCCAAAGGGATGGAAAGGTCCTGAAGTGGATCGTCCCGGTCAGGTCTGGATGAAGGAACCTTGAAACGATAAACCTCGATGGGATGGGCATTGGGGCTTTTTAACAATTCTTTTTGAGGGGACTCACTGTTTTCACCAGAGATCGATAGTATCGATACTCTATGACCTCTGCGGGTGAAGCCCATTGCACAATCGTATATTTGCCTTTCCAGTCCACCTACTTGAGGCCAGAATCCGTGACCTATTACGGCTATACGCATGGCTGTGTCCACCATGGAAAATAAACCATCTGTTATGACAACAGGCCGTTATCCAGCATGGCTTGTACGGATGGGAAAACACGATCCATTTCGATACCGTCGACGCACAAAGGACCGTTCTTATCTGGAATCCTGACTATGGAGTCCACGCCCGGGGCTACGCCTTCGTTAAACTCTCTGATCATTTCCAATGACCAGGACGTTCTGACCGATTGTCCAAAAACTGTTAGCGCGTTTATGAACTGAATGATTCGCGTCATCATGCAATCTTCTTTTTGTTTCGAATTCGTCCGGTCCATACACGGATTGGGATTCACTACCTGAGCAAGTCTGCGCCAACCGTGTTGCGCACTGACAAGGGTCTCATCGCAATATCCGGTTGCGACCATTCTGTTTACCGCATGCCGCCACCGAAGCGCGAATTGCCCGGTCAGCATCCAGATGTGGTGAATACAGGCGTCGTATATTTCCTGTGCCATCAATCGTTGCTGATTCATGCGTGAATCGGAAATGTTCTCTGCAAGTTTGAAGTAAGTCGCCAAGCCGTTGATTCCTGCTTTAACGGTCTCATTGTTTCTTTGAGTTTGTGCGATTTTCAGGTATTCCCAGGGGCTTTCGGGTTCCATGATGATTGGATAGAACAGATGTGGCATCAGTTGAAAACGTCTGAATCCCGAAATGTCTCCATCGCATTGCACGAGCCAGTCGTCATCATCCATCAGACCATGAATAGCAAGATAAGCAAGACCCAGTGTAACAGCATAACCTTTGCCGAATCGGATATCGGGAAGGTTCAGATGGCACATCAATCGGTCCCAATCCAACCGTTGCCGTATCATCGACTCGGTGATCACCGTTACTCCACTGTCAACGATCTCCCGGGCGGTCCGCGGATGAACTCCATTATCCACGACAAAAACGTTGGATACACCAACGTGCAGTCGTAGAACCCGCAGAATCTCCGATACGATAACGGCTCCGTCGCCTTTCAACTCTCTCAGTGGCATCAGCACTTTTACCTTACCACATTGGGTGTAACGGAGTATCTGTTTGACCCGATTGGACAGATCATCGCAAGACGGTTGATATACATCTTTCCGGACAAGCTGTCGAAGCGAGCGTTCCCGATGATGTTCTATGGAGTTGGCTACAAGTTTCATGCTATGGGTCGGCTGAGCTATGGTGAACGTGTGTCCGTGTTCAGTAGGTGATTCTGCCGAACACGCCGTGAACGGATCATCACAACACATATAGAGAGGCGATCTTTTTATGTCGCAGTACGAGTAGTAATCGGTTGACCCCTTACCAGGTTCCGAGTTGCAGCCTTCGATCAGGTTCCTGAGATTACTCAATACTCTGTATTCGCGCTCCGCAATGTCATGCAGGATATCACGGGCTTTTTTTACCAATGATACTTTCGGTTTCATGAGGCACTTTAGAAGGAGCCATCTCACATGGTTCGCCATTCTTGTTACTTCTGAATACGCTTCGAAGATGCGATAGTCCGAATCAATGTAACCATGCTCTTCCAAATACCCGATTCGCTCCGCCATGATTCTTTTATGTTCCCAAAGAACACGCAGAGGAATCGTGAGGGAATTCAGTGAACGACATTGATCCAATAAATCTGTCAGGTATGAATACACGGATACTCCCCAGATTCCAACCTCTTGAGGAACATACAGCATACGATACTTCTCAGCCGTATTTGCTGATTCCAAGTAATCCGAGAGCAATTCATACATTTGTCTGATATCGATATCGTACTTTCTACTGTGATCGGCTCTGTATAAGAAAACCTTGGGGCTTTCGTCTAACTGGTCTGCAGGATCGGTGTCATCGTTCAGTGCCTTATCAATCACGGCTTCAAAGAGCTCACTGAACGTTATCGTTGATATATGATACTTCCATGACCTATTGTAACCGGAGATTTCAAACGTCCTGCTATTGTCGTCATATCCCGATACCAGTACTTCATGCAGATAATGGAATTGCTTGTATGGTGCCGTAGATGGTAAATGGAAATAATCAACGTCCAATTGCACGTGCCAATCTTCATCGAGGCTCTGCATGACAAACTGTATGATGTCGTCGCGCCTCCGCGTGATCATGTTCTGTTCCAGGTTTTGGATCTCTAAGAATGGGCAAGAAACGAAACATGAGTTTTTCTTCCCGCCTTTCGGTGAAAACGGGCTGACGTAGAATTTCAGGTCCCGATCGTTGTAATGATAGAGTTGGAGGAAATTACTACATATCCACGGTGTAAACGCCATGTGCGGACGAATGACCGACAGCGGGTACATGTAGAACAGGTAAGACGTAACAGGAGGTTCTTGAACAGGGATTTGCTTTTTCATTTACTCATCCTGATTCCTTAAACGGCAGGGTTCATGCTTCTGATTGCAAATCTTTACGTGTGTACAAGATTCCCATTTTTAATCTCGAATGCGCGATCGGTTATTTCTGACACATCATCGTGCGATACACAGACGACGATTTTGTCTGTCAATTTTCGTTTTAGATAGTATTGAATCGATTGCTTAGATGGTCCGTCAAAGTGAGAAAAAGGTTCGTCAAGAACTACTATCGGGGAATCTTGAACCAGTACTCGTGCAAGTGCTATTTTCTGGCGTTGACCATCAGATACGTTCCTTCCGCCATCAGATACTACAAAATCCAGGTATGCGTATCCTTCCAGCTTATCTTCTTCAATACCTAGATCATTTAGTATGCGGACAATTTCATGGTCATTAATGGTATCGTCAAATAGCCGAATGTTCTCACGAATGGTGCCACTGAAGAGGTAGGTGTCTGAGGGCATTGCACTTATGCAATGCCGCCATTCCTGATTGTTAAATCTTGCTATGTCGGTATCATCAATTAGTATTTTGCCTTCAGCAGGTTTTACCAACTTCAACAGCAATCTTAGAACTGTAGTTTTTCCCGTTCCATTGTTTCCATAGATAGTATTCCAACCAGTATTGAATATCGCGTTAACTTCCAAACAGGGGTTTTGGCCGTTGTAGCCAAAGACACAATTCCTGTACTCTACATGGTCGAATTTCAGCGAACCATTCGATTTTGATGATTGAGAGATCCCATCCTCCTCTTCATTCTCGTAGAATACGGAAATTCGTTGTAGTGAAGCTTTAGCCGCCAGATAGCTTTGGTATGATTGAGTTATGAAGTAAACCGGTGCGTTAAAACGATCTCTCAACGTGAGAAACGCAAACAAATATCCTACGCTCAGACTTCCCTCTACTACTAACAGTCCACCATAGCCGATAGTAATGATATACCCGATCGCCATAAGCAGCATGGTGACGGCATCGCCGCCTTGCATCCAACTGTCTCTGATTATCGATGACCGTTTTAATGCTTGAAATCCCTTTTTTATCTTATCAAGCGACCATGCGTCGAGGTTGATTTGCCTGAGATGGATTATGTTCTGTATACCTGATGTCATCTGTTCAATACTCGTTGCGCGGTCTTCAGATACCTTCAAGTTGGAGTTTAGCGTAACGCTTCTGAACATGTACATGCGCAATCCAACGAAAGGCACAATCACGAAACTTGCTACTAACATTCTCCACTCCACGTAGCCAACAAACACTACAGCAGCAATGAATCCTAACAAACTAGTCATGGAATAGTACAAGATGGTCATGAGGAAGTTACGAATTTGTTCGGTATCCCCATCAACCCTTGCGAGAATGTCACCGGTTCCAAATTTCTGGTAAAAAGCATACCCAAGTTTGTACAGTTTTTCCGTGACGGCTTTTTTGGCGATTACTCCGACACGATTGGAAATTACGGAGGCCAGTACTCCCTGGCAAAATGACGCTGTCGCAATCAGAACGGCTATTCCGGCAAAGTACAGACACTGTTCCTTTACAATTGACCAGTCTTGGGCGACAAGCCCCATATCAACTATTCTGGAGAAAATCAACGGTTTAATGATGTTCAGTATCACCAGGACCGCTGCAACACAGCAAAAGCCTAACACGTGATAGACGTTTTCAATAAGCGCCCTGGGTATGAGTAGTGATTTCAACTCTTTGCTATGTACCATCAGACCCTCTTCGAGTACTGCGATTCAATTGCTCGAGAACGAGCTTGGCCATGTAATCAAAGCTTGTAAAAAACGCTTCGTTGATATCCTCATCATTTAACTCGATTTCGAATTCCGATTCGATAAGAAGAACGAATTCTATGGCCTGTATCGAATCACTTGCAAGATGATTGAGAACCACAGTTTCTCGATCTTCTTGTGCAACATTCAAGGTACCGCCAAGAAACGTATCGGTAAGCTCGTATAGATTTGTCTTAATCTCGTCTTTCGTCATGATACCTATACTTTCTCACGAGAATTCAGCCTCTATAGTGCGCAGAATCAAACCATCGTTTTTGTGATCCATGATATCTATGACTGGCTTGTTCAGGGCCTCTTCAAATCTCGTTCGACAGTCGTTTTTTTCATCTTCATCCAGAGTGAGGTGTTTAGCAACGGTTTGTCCGGTCTCGGTTTTTTTGAAAACACGTTTCCAAGGGGTCATAACAAAGAATATGGGACTTGCCTTGCAGAATACACTAACGACCTTGCAGACGTTGCGTATATACCCAATCGAGTCCTGCGGATTGACTGCGCAGATAAAGCGATCAGGCATTGTCCCTAATAAAAAACTCAGTGTGTCGATCTCGTTCCCGATGATTAAGTCTCTGTTCCCGCGTGGAATGGTTGTACCCTGAGTGCCCGTCAGAATCGCGTGTGGGCGCTGAAACTCTGATACTCCTTTCAGATATGTACGTAAAAAAAACTGCCACTTTTCCTGTTCAATATGCGCCGCAGACTGATAGCCATAAGGGAAAGTCATGTTCGCACCAAAAAGTTCGCCCTGCGGCTCAGAAGACAAGTATGAAACTCTGTATCCTGCGTTTTCCATAATCCTCTTAACACGAAGTTGTGTGGTGAACTTGCCTTGTCGGTTGCTTGTACCGATCACCCCCAATACAGGTACTTTAACTGGTGGTAGATATCTGAACTCCATAACATCATCGAACAGTTTCTGGGTAACGCCCGGGACATATACTTTACCGTTATAGAGGTGGTTACGCATATGTTCCTGCAATTCTGATTGTAAGCGAAAATCAAATGCAAAGATGTTTTTGTTCTCCAGCAGGCACTTATCTACAAGTGTACGACCAAATCTGATGTTCGATTCAAACATCTGATCCGAGTAGTATCCCAAGACCAGCGTGTCAAAACCTTCCATGGAATTCGAACTCGGACCCGTTGCTGGCGAAAGGGATTCTTCTTTTTTCGATATGGAAAGTTTCCTGAAATCAACATTCCTCGGATAGTCCAGATACATCGTGACTGGAAACGAGGCATAGTCAGGTAATTCGACAAATGCCCGCATTTCTTTCTCGCTAGCAGGAAATACCCCGAGTCTGCCGACCCATCTCTGATCTATTCTGCTACTAAAAACCCGTTTTCGTACGGCCACCAATTCACTGCTTCGTACTGCGGGGAAATCGATTTGCCTTGTCTGTCTTCCAAACTGTATTGGTTTGATATTGCGGTCCGCGTTATCGACCAGATGTCTTTTTAAAGTGGTCAGATCCATTTTACTATGCGATTCGAGGATTGCTGCGACTATGCCAGTAAAATAGGCGCACGCAAGGCTGGTACCGCTTCGTATTCGGTACCCGCCATCGATAGTCGCCACACGTTGAATCGTACCTTTTGCGATAAACTCGATGGGCGAATCTGGTATGTAACCGTGTTTTCTGAAATCAGGGACGTTACCCCAGGTGACACCGAAGGTTGATGGATAGCAGGCGGGGTAACAATCGTTATTGGAGTTGTGATGACCAGCAGCAACTATGACGATATTTCGATAGTGGGCTTCATCGCATACGCGCAATAACTCTTCAGAGGGTGAATTGGTAAGAATGCCAAGTGAGAGATTAATGATGTCAATTGAGTTTTCGATACACCATGAGATAGCGGTACTTAGTGTTTTCTCTGATGAAACCAACTCATTCTGGAAGATTTTAACAGCTACATATTCTGCCTCACGGCAAAACTTGTAGATGATCGCTGCGGAGGCGGTTCCGTGTCCCAGGCGGTCCTCAAAGTCCATGACGGTGGAAACGCGCCCACACTCGTCCTGTACGAAAGATACTCCGGAACAGCGGAGGTTCTCTAAACGCGGATGCTCCGCATCGATACCACTGTCCACCACTGCGATTCTCATTCCGCAAACCCCCAAAGAGGCGGCGCACTACACGCCGCGAAGTCTATTCGTTCTTTAGTATGTCTACAGGGTTGGCAGAAGAAGCAGGCAGGACATGGTATAATGTCGTCAATACGACAATGACGAGCGTACTCACTCCTGCCGCCAGAAAAATGACAGGATCCAATTCGATTCTGTACGCGAAGTCCTGAATCCACTGATTGAGGATTAAATAGGCAATCGTCCAGGCTGCTATGACCGAGACGGTGACAAGCAATACGAAGTCCCGTAGCAGCAACCAGGTCGCGTTCCGGAACGAGGCGCCCAAGACCTTTCGTACACCGATCTCCTTCATCCGACGGTTTACGACTATTCTGGTTATACTGAACAGTCCTATACAGGTGATGATAGTCGTCATTAAGGAAAAAACACCAATTACCGTGCTCGTCCTGAATTCGGACTGATACAGATCGGTGAAACTGTCTTCGATAAACGAATATGTGAACGGCCGCTGCGGGATCAGGTCCCGCCAGATCATGGCCACGTCGTTTATCGTTTGCGTTCGCGTCCCGGGATACAGCTGGACCGACAACATGGGAAGTTCCGTCGGCAGGAAGAAGAATCGGGGCGGAGTCTGACCGAGATACATCGCGAGAGGTTCAATTGGGTTGTGCAACGACGTCCAATGAAAATCGTCGATTACGCCGACGACCCGTCCGAATTCGCCTGAGAAAGGGAATCCCATCTGTTGACCGATCGGTTCCTGCCATCCCATTTGCCTGACCAAACTCCGGTTCACGACGAACTCCAGCGGATTATCCGAACCGGAAGAAGAAAACGCACGTCCCTCCGACACGGGCAGGTTATACAGGCTCATGAAGTTATCGTCTACCGGCAACAAGTGTACCTGCGGTTGATCCTGGCGATCCCTGAATCTCATATTCATGTGCATCCTGGTTGTACCGCCAAACTCCCATCCTGACGCGGCCGTTTCAGCAACACCGGCGAATTTTCCAAACTCCTGCTTAGCCGTTCTGTAGTCGATATCAGTGCCGATAGGCAGCAGCATGATGTTCTGCTTCTCGAATCCAATATCTTTCGTTTCCATGAAACGGGCTTGTTCTACGATGAACGTCGCGCACGTTACCAGAAGTGTCCATATGGTCATTTGGACAGCGATGTAAGCATATTGAACGGATTTTCTGTAGTTTCCTTTGCCGGAAGTTCGAAGTAGAGAGAACGGTTTTTGAAACCATAGCTTCCATGACGACGCTAAGCCGATAACAGTGCTATGAGCTACAACCACGCAAATGGAGACAACTCCGATAAGGATGTAATCCATCAGTGTAAACAACTCCGGTTTTAGCTCGATCAGATCCAAATCGTTCAAAAACGAAACAACTATGAACATTAAGGAGAAAGTACCAATCATTGCGCATAGATAGACGACAATGGATTCGATGATTACTGGAAGAACGAGCTGTATTCGGTCGGCGCCTAAAGCCGCCCGTACGCCCATTTCCCTGAACCGGGACGTTAACTTGGCCGAGGATAAGTTGATCAAGTTGAAAGTCGACACTAACAGGACAAGTACCGCGATGGCAATCAACTGATTGATATCCTCGATATCGCCTTTGTTCCAGTTCACCCACCGGACCTGATCTTCTCCACCGATGTACGCCGAATACAGATGGACTTCGGAAAGAGGTTGCAGAACGAACGCTGTGACGTTTGTTCCCAAACCATTTTGGCCACGGTCTCTGACTAACGACAGCGCTTTGGATTCTATCTCGGATGTTTCCGAATCATTGCGAAGCAACAGGTAGGTGTAGGTATTGCCGCTGTTCCATCCCTGTTCCAAACCTGTAGTAAGCGATTGAACGGTCAGATAAGAAATCAGTAGTTCGAACTTTATTGATGAATTCCAGGGGGGAGTTTCTACAACTCCTTCTACCGTGTAAGTCTCATCATGCCATTGAATAGTCTTGCCGACAGGATTTTGTTCGCCGAAGATCCGTTGAGCCAGCGTCGAGGTTACAACCGCTGTAAAAGGCGACTTCAGCAAATCATCCGGCTTGCCCTGTACGAGTTTGAAATCGAACATGCTCAGTATTGATGGGTCCGCAAAGAACGACTCCGTGATTTCAAACAACTCGTTGTCGGCATGTATGAACATCTTTTCCGTAGTAATGGCGCTACGCAACCGGGCATAGTCAGTTACTTCGGGAAGCTCGTCTCTGAGCAACGGTCCGATCGGAGACATTACACCGCTTATGAAGTAAGGGTCTGATTCCTGCAATTGGACCTGGAGAATAGCTCGATGTATCTGATCCCTTTTCGTATGGAAGTCATCGAACTGCATGCTCTGGTATGCATACATTCCTATTATCAGGACCGAACCGAAACCGAGAGCAAGCCCCAGGATGTTTAATACCGAATATACTCTGTTATGATTTATCCAGCGTATTGAATGAGTTATGTGTTTATAGAACATCAGAGGCCTCTTCTCTTTGATGTATCTCTGTATACTCGGAACTCTTCTTTAGGATCGTCGCATGGATGTGCTTGACCCCGTAACATGGACCAAAGGCCGTTGAGTGACACGAAAAAGAGCACTCACAATTCCTCACATTCTTTAAGTGCAGGATCCACGGACGTTCCGATTTCGGCTAAGGACTGAATATCATCCGGACGGTCAATCGAATGGAGATATTGGTCACGAAGCATCCACTTTAGAGAATACTTCCAGTCGGGACACGCTTCCGGTGGGTCTTTGTGAGGGCAGGTCATTTCACAAACGGGTAGTATTTTACAGTCTCGGCAAATGGGCCTTGTGAACTGATCCCAGTTCGTGAACAGGGTACGATTCTTGTCATGAATGTTGTATTCATCGGTAATATGGTGTGAACGAGTATTGGGATCATTCGCGTATTCCCAACATTGTTGAATGTAACCATCCGGATCTATGACCATGCTGTAGGGATGGGAAGCCGCACCACACAAGTGCATCGTGGCTTTAGGGACTTTGAATTCTTTCTTGGCTTTTGGAAGGTCGTTCGTCTCTGCAAACACATTGTAGTGTTTCCATTTCAATTCACGGAATTCTTCCACTACCCTTGCGAATTCTCTTCTGTGGTAATATTGCGACATACTATCATGGACGCC
The DNA here is from genome assembly GCA_009838645.1 of Gemmatimonadota bacterium. Taxonomy (NCBI): domain Bacteria; kingdom Pseudomonadati; phylum Gemmatimonadota; species Gemmatimonadota bacterium. The sequence goes on from VXRC01000047.1 coordinate 13,548, forward strand.
CGATCCTTCATACGGCACTTCTTTGAAAGCCAAATAAGGGCTGAATTCCTCATGACGTTGCGGCCAGATTCCGCGACGTTCCAAGTCATCAAGAAGTTCCTCCAGATGAGGATACATGACCTTATCCGTGTTGATTCGTATTGTAGCGAAAATCTCCGATTGGGGTTTGTTTGAGAGATTGTCTAATATGAGGTCGTAGCTACCCAGATCGTTATTGGCATCCGGGGCGACACCTGTTGGGACAATAGGCCTCAACATATTGTGCGTATCTCTATAACCATCTAATGTTACCTGTACTTGTTCCACGTGAGACCGCAACAGTATCTCCCAAACTTCACTGGTGAGATTTACGCCATTTGTAATGACACTTGAACTATAAAGCAGACCATATTGCTTAGATACTTCGATCAGTTTTTCTGAATATCGATCTATTATCTCTGGCCTCAACAACGGTTCACCGCCGAACCAGGTTACTTTGATACCTTCGAATTCCTCTACTAGTTTACTGGAGTTGATTTCGCGATGGAGAAACTCAATTACCCCATCTATTGTTTTGTCTTTCATAAACTTGTTCCATGGCTTCTCGCCTTCGAAGCAGTAGGAGCATCCCATATTGCATGAAAGAGTAGGAGTTATAGTTATGTAAAAGTTCGCCTTCTTGAAACTCCACTCGCGTTCTCTGATAATCCGTTGATGAATGTCTTCCTTTTCGTCTAAATCATGTCGTACAACTATCCCATTGTCCCATAAGGCAGAGATAAAATGTTGGTGTTCTTTCTGGTCAATCGAGGAAATTACACCAGCTTTTCTCCAATCGTATAACAATTGCGCTTCGGATGGTTCTAGCTCCAAGAGTGAGTTTGAACGCGTGTTGTATACCAGATGTACGTTCTTTTCCTGCACAGGAATGATCATATTGTAGAAACTTGTCTTTAACATGATTGATCTCCTCGTTCTACGGTTTTGGTAACTTTCTTTCCCCCGGTGGTTCCTCATCCACCGGGGGACTTGGCTGGACAGATGGTGGATTGCAGTATTCAAGTTTCGGTAGGAAACTACAGAACGCGTTGAACAAAATCAGAACAGTATATCCCCGTCCGATGTATCACCGGAAAGTGGATTGCATGCACCAAGCGTGCATTGCAGGGGGAGACACGGTCCAAGATCGCACATAGCGATGGCTTCCGGTTCTAATTCATCAACATCAGAGTCCTCTTCATTTACAACGACTTGGGGCTTGATCAGGACTTTCATGATAATCTCCTTTCGAGAAACTTGAATATGACGTACACCACCTATCCAGCCGCGCTGACCAGGAGTGATTATTGGTGATCTTGACGGGATTTGACCTGCCTTTCTTGATAGGGTGAAAACGAGTTTTTTCCCAGAACAGTGGTGGCTACCTTGAGCAGCTTATCGTCTCGATGTGCGAGGTCATCGACGTTATCTATATGAACCCAGTAATCAGGTGCGATTCCTGATGCTTCAACCGATTCTCCAGAGGCTTTCAGTCTTATCATCCACGTGTTGGTGGCTATTTGATAGCCATCGGGTAGGGTTATGTAGATCAAAGCGGAATCTGTACCTTGCGTTTTGGTGTTGGAGAGCATATGCGCTTTACCCGCATATCGCATCGTATCGATGAACTCTTCACTAGCGCATGCAGTCCGATTGTTCGCCAGAATCATCATCGGTTGGTTGAAATGGAAGACTGGATGTGGATACACGATCATGCTTTCCGTTCTACCGTCAGCCGGGGTCACAAGATGGCCGGAAACCACAGGTTGGTCTATGAAGGTCGATACGAGGCGTATAACCACTCGTACATCCCCGCCTCCATTTGATCTCAAATCGAGCACGATACCCTTTGAGTTTTGAATCTGTTCCGAATGATTTAAAAACCTGATCCAAACGTCGGGAGTCCATCTTGCAACACGGAAATAAACGATATTGTTTTCTAAGATCCTGAACTCACCGTGCGCTGGTACAAAACCGGGAGGAATTAAGATTTTTCTGTCATAGCGAATGGTTACGTTTTTAATGGTTTCTGATTCAGTCTGAACGCGGATCGTCACTCGCTCGTGCTTTTCCCTTTTCAAAATGGTGTTCAGTGCTTTGCGTCTTCTTACTGTACCGGATCCTTTGTGAATCCCGCTTTCTTTCAGAATGGCTTCCTGTATTGGAACGTTGTCTATAGAAACGATACGGTTTCCCACTAAATCGGTTAAAAGCGTATCGAAGACAGCGGCGATGTATATGTCATTCTCGATTTCGTACAAAGCAAGCGGGCTGACTTTAACGCGAGGAGAGCTCATCGGACGGGTGACAATATCAAAATGAACGTCGTTGAAATCCGAGACCAATTGACGGATGCTGTCTTCAAACGCTTCATTCTGCCCTAACGGGAGTTTGCGTATCTCCGCAAACCTGTCTAACACCTGCGACTTGTCGACATTGTGGCTATCATAGAATGGATAGAGGCTTAAAATCCGCGATATGATGTCTTCTTTGAGCATACGGATAGATTTAGGCTCCGTTTTTTGGTCGTAATCTGGGACAATATAGAAATTGGAACCTGCTGACTTATCTGTTGACCGCATGTACAGAGGGGCAGTTACGACAGGCAGATTATCGGAGATCGAGAAGATGTCCCGAGGGACCAACCGACTTGTTTTCTTTTTGACTATCGGATCGAACAAGGGATGGTTGTACTCAATTTTCGATTGCTTCCAGTTTGCTATTTTCAAGTCGCCAACAACGAATTCGAATTTTTCAGATCGCGGGAAAACCACAATCGTAATTTCGTCAATTTCATTTACTTGATTGTACTCAAAGACAGAAGAGGAGGAATTACGTGTTCTTTCCCCGCCTATCCTTGTCAGCGTACCAATCGCGTCGATTTTAGGTATTTGATACCGTTCAAACGGAATCGAGTAGCTTTTCTTATACCACCCGTTATCGATTTTGGAGTGGATGTAAACTGAATATCGGGTGACCTGTTCAACATACATTCGTTGAAAAAGTATCGATTCCTGCATAGTACACTTAACAGGACTTTCAAATGAATGTGTCCATGCGTAAAATGTTGCACCGGGAGATAAATCAGCCCTGATCTCCACTGGAAGGTTAGTAGAACCGAATAGGTGAAATCCTGAGGTGACAACTGAGTCATCGGGAAAATAAACAGGGAAATAGTATCCAGATTCGGGGACTATGCTATCCTTTAAATCTCTCGCTGAGAACAAGACCTCGGAAGTCTTAAAACTATCGGTTAAGACTCGCCAACCAGCCGAAGCAGTTTGTGGCATCAAAATCAATGCAATTAAAACGATTTTATTTAGATAAGTTTGGCTGGAGTTCATTTTTGCATTCCCTCAACTTGCTGTTTCCTTACATCACCAATGGAGATTTGTGGAGTTTTCAAAGCGAACCGGGTTACGAATGATGCCTTCTACAACTGAAGATACGGATGGCGGGGCCCGATCCTATAGGGTGTTACCCTACCTTCTTCAGAACCTTACCCCCCAAATCAAAAAACCTGTGACATTCTTTTTTAAGATGCATGTCCCTGTTAATCTGTATCGATCAGACCAATTTTGATCGCTACGCGGATCAGTTCGGGTAGACTGTGCACGTCAAATTTCGACATCAGGTTAATACGATGGTTTTCGACGGTCTTTACGCTGATATGCAACTTACCTGCAATCTGGCGATTGGTGTGTCCTTTTGAGATAAACTTCAGGATCTCACTCTCTCGGCGAGTAAGTTTCGGCGTGGTTCCGAGAGTAGGTTGCTTGAATGCATTCTCGTCTTGCACCTTGATGTGAGGACGGTAAGTGCCCCCACGGCAAACGGCATGGATGGCTCCTACCAACTCCATACTGGTTGATTTCTTGAGTACGTAGCCTTTGGCTCCGCTTTCCTGGGATTTCCGGACCAGCACAGGGTCGGAATGCATTGAAAGCATAACCACCCGAATCTCCGGAAATGACGCACTGATATGTCCCGTCGCTTCGATACCGTTGATTCCAGGCATGTCGATGTCCATCACCACAACGTCCGGGCGAAGTCGCTTCACGGTATCTATGGCGTCTTGGCCATCCGCTACCTCTGCGACTACTTGAATATCAAATTCCTTCGCAAGCAAATAACGTAGTCCCTGTCGAATCAAATGATGATCATCGGCAATAACTACTTTTATCATAATGACGACCTCGAGTGATTTTTAAGGTCAATTGTCAAATGTGTCACACGGTGTTCAATTGATAATAAACGTCGAAAATGGAAGATGTTCTATAGGGTGATTCCCTACATTAAACAAGGAACTACCCTGATTATGGGATTGAAAAAGGCTACTTCTGGGGGGTGCGGCTGACTTTCGGGGAAGGCAGGCTTAAACAGGCTGGTTGAACAACATGCGGGTTACATTTCGTGGCTACTCGTCCAGGTAGACAAGACGGTTCTTTACGGCCTTGAGGATAAGTTCCGGCAGGTTACGGACTTCCAACTTTTTCATAAGGGTTGCACGATGTTTCTCGACAGTCTTGGTACTGATGTTCAAAATCTGTGCCGCGGCTTGGTTGGTATGTCCCTCGACGATCAGCTGAAGAGTCTCCCTCTCACGGGAGGATAGCCGGCTCAGTATGTTCAAAGCTTCCGACGCCGATTCCGTTTGAAAACTATTGGACAACGCGGTTTGAGCGATGGCTGGCGACAGGTAGATTTCACCCTTGCTGGCGGACCGTATGGCGATTATGAGTTCTTCGACGACGGAGTTTTTAAGGAGATATCCTCTGGCCCCGTTTCGAAGCACTTCGTGCACCACGACTTCATCCGAGTGCATGGACAGGATAACGACGTTTGTGTTTACGTCCAACGATTTGACCCGGCGCATGGTTTCGATACCGTTCAATAGAGGCATGGCAACATCCACGATTGCCACGTCCGGTCTTTTCTGTTGGATCAGTTTAAGTGTTTCATAACCATCTGCGGCTTCGCCGACGATTTCGATATCCTCGTACTTTTCGAGTAAGGATATGATGCTTTGGCGAACCAGATGGTGATCGTCGGCAATGACGATACTTATCATAGCGCCTCCGAGGGAATCGAAGCAACCAATCGGGTACCGTTTCCCCGTTGTGAATGAATTCTCATTCGGCCTTTTAAAGACTCAAGGCGTTCCTGTATGTCGAGCAACCCTATGCCCGCTTCTTCTCGGTCCGAATCCGTTGTATGAGGATCAAAGCCCCGCCCGTTATCTGTAATCGATAATACAATGGCCTGTTCGTTACGTTCCAGCTTAACGCTAACCTGTGTGGCCTGGCCATGTTTCGCGCAGTTGGTAAGTCCCTCCTGCAGGATGCGATACAGACAGATATCGATCGGATTGGGGATATTCGAAACTTCAACGCCGTTGTAATCAACAGAGATTCGGGTATGGTGGGCAAAGCTCTTACAGAGTTCTTCCAGCGCCGAATTCAGCCCGACTGTGTCGAGGGAAGGTGGACGAAGACCATGTGCAATCGTCCGAAGTTTGTCCATAGTTTCGTCTGTAAGCGATATGGCGTCGTGAAGTCGTTCGCAGGCGGGGTCGTTGATTCCGGACAACTCATTGCGAGTCAGTTCCAGGTTAATCTTCAATGCCGTAAGCACTTGTCCGGTGTCGTCATGTAGATCCCGGGCCAATTGGCGTCTTTCGGATTCCTGTATATCGATCAGGCGTCGGGAAAGTCTTGTCATCCGTTGAGCCTGCAAACTAAGTGAAGTCGCCATTTCGATGTTAGTCAACGCCAACTCTAATTCGGCGGCGAGGACCAGTAATTGCTCTTTTTCTTCGCCAGCGAACGGTTCTTCCGTTACCTTGGCTCCCAGTGCGATACATCCCTGTGTGCCGGACTCGTCACGGAGTAGGATGATGAGTTCGAAGCCTAGACCTTCGAGTTTTTGTGTATAGGAAAGTAGATCTCCGTATTCGATTACAGGTCTTTCTGGCGACATCGTTTTCAATATCTCTTCAATTCTTTCGGTTACACCTTGAAAGAATGATGAGTCTGCTGTATGTCTCCGCTCTGAAACCTCGTTGGTCCCATACCAGGATACCGAAAGCGATTCTCGATGTTCGTCATATAGAAAGATCGCCGCGTATGAGATTTCCAATGCCCCGAGCAACTCTCGTCCGGTATTGCCCAGAAGAGCGTTTCGGTCCTGGAAATGCTGCAACGTGCGCCTGAGCCTGAACAGTCGTTGTCGATTCTCCAATTCATCACGAAAAAGATAGCGATCCACAAAACGGATGAATGAGTCCTTCGCCACGCTCCAGCCGCCAACGAGAATCAAGATAAATCCAGCCGTACTGCTTGCCACCAGGAGTTCAGACGCATTTACACCATTTGACCAGAAGGATATTGTTTCATAGAGTATGATGAGCATCCCGAGACTCAGGATAAGATTAACGCCATGATTGTCGATCATGTAACGAAGGCTTTTCCCCATTACGAAACTGAGACCGAAGACCCGATGGGCCAGGATCGTGTAAGCAAAAGCAACAGGCAACACGCATAGTAGACCTACGAGGACTATACTATCAAGCAACCATACGAACAACGGCGTCACAGGGTCCTGTAGTGGAAAAAGGTATGACGAGTCTAACAACGTAACAGGTTGAAGGATTGTCCACAAAGGGGCAAGAATAAAGGCCGAGACAAACCCAAGTTTTATGAATTGCAGGCGTGTTTGTTGCTGCCGTCGTGCAACGGAGTGTTGGGCTATCAGCAAAGTACCTGCAGTTGATATGAAGAGAATAGGCAACACAGACGCTGGAACAATATCGACCAGTTCCACCACGGCTCGCACGATGATCTCATCGCTCCAGCCGTATGTCATACTTATAAAGTAAATCAATTGAAGCGTCATCCAAGTGAAGAGGGGTACAAGTAAGTACCATGCCTTTCCGCGCAACCAGGATCCAATCGTCGTTTCGACGGGGAAGACAGTCAAGATCAGATACATGAACATGAATTCCAGAAACGACGCTGTTGTGGTGATGAAAATGCTGAGTGACAGAATCCAGTTTGGCCATCCTGCTACCATAGGATGGAGTTCAGGTGTAAAGGTAATAGCCTTGGTTAGAAAGAGTAACGCACAGTAGAAAGCAATGTGATGCCCCTGTCGTCGAAATCCCATCCATGTTCCAAAACATAACAGCACTATCGGAAAGAGCAGGAATGGGCCCTGATTGAACCAAGTCGTTGCTCCAATGCTCATCGTTATTTGCTGTTGATTAACCTCGAAGGCGTAAGATAGGTCGTCTGCTGCCTCGAGTACCAGCCTACCGGAGTTTTCTTCGTCATCGTGAAGCCAGACGAGATCAATGATATCACCGGGATTACTCTGAAAACGCGTTTGAAACCAAGCGACGGGACGCAAGTTCAGATCAATGCCATTTATGGATGTGATTAAGTCGCCCGAAACCAATCCAGCTTGTTCTGCAGGGCTGCCGACATCTAATTGCGAAACGCGGATACCCCCATCCTTATGAACCTGAGTGACGTGAAACCAAGTGCCTTCCTTATGACTGCTGACCGCTCTATTCGTCAGCCCTTCCGCGGGTGTCAATTCATTTCCAGAGAATCGGATACCGGGCGACCAGTGTTCGATTGCCGTGAATCGAATCAGAGTCCATGTAACCATGCCTATTTGGCCACACAACACCATGATCAGCACACAAAGTAAGAGGTATCGGCAGATCAATGTCTTCAACCTGGGCTCTCCCAGATTATGCAAGATTACTACGTTAAACCCCGATTTGAATACTGTTAATCGGAACGCAATTAAGAAGCTATTTCACCTGCACCTATAGTATAAAGGAAGTTTTTAAACACAAATCATGGTGTAATAGTGCGGTTAGGCGAATAATTCGTCAATAGTAGCACTGAGGGAAAACACCTGGAAACAAAGATAAAAACCGTAACCTTTCATAGACAAGCATATCCGCTCCTTTCCCTAACGAATTGCGTCCTGGTCGCGCCCCGACCGGTCGTTTCAAGACCGAATTAAGCAATCTAGGTTGAACATCGTCGAATCCTGCCATATTTCAATGCGCACGGTATAATTACATACATAGTTTACCAGCGAGTTTCCGTCAACACCGGGTGCCAGGGTCAGCCTGGCGGACCGCCCGAAAACCTTGACACCTGAAGCCGGTTCGAAACATATTAGAGTTTTCCCGGAAAGTTGACTGTCGTACTGACGATCTTACTGAAATAAAGCGTAATACTCGGAAAGCGCAGTCCCGAAGAGGAGGGGTGTTCGTGAAGGAATATAACATCGAAAAAATAAGAAACATTTGCCTCGCGGGCCACGGGGGGAGCGGCAAGACCTCCCTGGCCGAAGCCATGCTCTTCAACGCTGGCGCGACGAATCGGCTCGGTAGCGTGGACGACGGCAACACGGTGTCGGACTACCGCGAGGAAGAGATCGAACACCGCATTTCCATGAACCTGACGCCGCTGTACTGCGAGTGGAACGACCACGACCTCCATATTCTCGACACTCCGGGCTATTCCGATTTCACCAGCGAAGTGCACTGCGCGATGCGCGTCACGGACAACGTGGCCATCGTGGTCAAGGCTATCGAAGGCATCGAGGTGGAGACGGAGCGCGCCTGGGAGTATGCGGACCAGTACGGCCTGCCCCGCATGGTGGTGGTCAATCTCCTGGACAAGGAACACGCCGACTTCTACGACGCGCTGGGCCGCCTGCAGGAACGCTTCGGCACGCAGGCCATTCCCGTCCAGATTCCGATCGGAGAAGCCGATGGATTCTCGGGAGTCGTCGACCTGGTCGCCATGAAGGCGGTGACGTTCGAGGGCGGCGACGGCAAGGGCAAGCGCTCCGAGATCCCCGGAGACCTCGCCGACCAGGCGGAGGAACACAGGGAAAAACTGGTAGAAACCGTGGCGGAATCCGACGACGAACTGCTCGAGGTTTACTTCGAAGAAGGCGCGTTGACCGATGAGCAGCTTCTGGAAGGGTTGCGCAAGGGGGTGAAGGACGGGGCCATCTATCCCGTATTGGCGACGTGCGCCTCTGCAAACATCGGCGTCTCCGGCGTGATGGACGCGGCGGCCGCGTACATGGTTTCTCCGGCGGACCGCCCGGCGGTGACGGCCACCCCTTCGGGCGGAGACGAGGAAGTCGCGCTGGACCCGGATCCCTCCGGCCCGCTGGCCGCGCTGGTGTTCAAGACGGTCTCCGAGGCCCATATCGGGGAACTGACCTATTTCCGGGTTTTTTCCGGAGAAATCAAGCACGGTGGCGACGTCTACAACTCGACGAAGAACACGTCGGAAAGGTTCGGCCAGATCTACCACACGAACGGCCACACCCGCAATGAACTGAACGTCATCCGTGCCGGCGAGATCGGGGCTACCGTGAAACTGAAGGACACCCACACCGGCGATTCCCTGAGCACGAGGCAGAAGTCCTTCGGCCTGGAATGGGTGGAGTTCGCCGAGCCCGTGGCAAACGTGGCCGTCCTGCCGAAGAGCAAGGACGACGAGGAGAAGATCAGTACCGGCCTCTCCCGGCTCCACGAGGAGGATCCCTCCTTTACCTTCCGGTACAATTCCGAGATCAAGCAACTGATCCTGGCGGGTGCCGGCGAAATGCACCTGGACCTCATCGTCGAGCGGCTGAGCCGCCGTTTCGGTGTGGAAGTCGAGATGGTGCAGCCGCGCATCCCCTACCGGGAGGCGATCAAGGGCAAGTCCGAGGCCCAGGGCCGGTTCAAGCGGCAGAGCGGGGGCCGCGGCCAGTTCGGCGACGTCTGGCTGCGCGTGGAACCCAGGCAGCGGGGCGACGGATACGAATTCGACAACGGCATCGTCGGCGGCGCCGTCCCGAGCCGGTTCATTCCGGCCGTGGACAAGGGTATCCAGGAAGCCATGGTGGAAGGCGTGATGGCCAAGTATCCCGTGGTCGACCTGAAGGCCACGCTGTACGACGGTTCCTTCCACACGGTCGATTCGTCCGAAATGGCCTTCAAGGTCGCCGCGTCCATGGGGTTCAAGAAGGCTTTCATGGAAGCCCGGCCAGTGTTGCTCGAACCGATCTACGAAGTGGACGTGGTCGTCCCCGAGGATTACATGGGCGACGTGATGGGCGATCTTTCCAGCCGGCGCGGCCGCATCCTGGGTATGTCACCCCGGGGGAGCAACCAGGTGGTGCGGGCCGAAGTGCCCCTGGCGGAACTGTACCGCTACTCCACCGTGCTGCGGTCCATCACGCACGGGCGCGGCAGCCACGCGCGGAAATTCGTCCGCTACGAGGAAATGCCCCGGGAAATCGAAACCAAGGTCATCGAAGAGTCCAAGGCCCTGGAAGAGGAATAGCGGCGGGAAAGGCGCTGTGGGCCGCCGAACCAGCGAGCCGCCGGCCCAGCGACCCGAAAGCGTGAAATTATGGATCCTTTACTTAAGGTCGACAACCTTTCGACTCACTTCCTCACCCGCGGCGGGGCGGTGCGGGCCGTGGACGACGTCAGTTTCGAAGTGGCCGAAGGGGAAACGGTGGGTATCGTTGGCGAAAGCGGGTGCGGCAAGAGCGCCACGGTGCTTTCCATCATGCGGCTCATTCCGAGCCCTCCGGGCCGCATCGTCAGCGGCAACATCCTGTTCCGTCCCGGCGCCGACGAACCGGCGGTGGACCTGCGCACCATTTCCGAACGCGAAATGCAGGAGATCCGGGGCAATATCGTCTCCATGGTGTTCCAGGACCCCATGACGTCGCTCAACCCGGTGCTGACCATCGGGTGGCAGCTTCGGGAACCCCTCCAGCTCCATCTCGGCCTCGACAAGAAGCAGGCCACCGACCGCAGCATCGAACTGCTGCAGATGGTCAACATCCCGAGTCCGGAGCAGCGCCTGAACGACTACCCCCACCAGTTCAGCGGGGGGATGCGGCAGCGCGTCATGATCGCCATGGCCATCGCGTGTAACCCGAAACTGCTCATCGCCGACGAGCCGACCACGGCGCTGGACGTCACGATACAGGCCCAGATCCTGGAACTGATGATGAAGCTCCAGGAAGAACTGAACATGTCCGTCGTCATCATCACCCACGACCTCGGCGTCGTGGGCGAGGTGTGCGACCGGGTGATCGTCATGTACGCCGGCCGGATCATCGAATCGGGTCCGGTGGACACGCTGCTCGACGATCCGAAGCACCCCTATACCCACGGCCTGCTGCAGTCCGTGCCCAAGCTGGGTCCCACGGTGAAGGAACGCATGGAACCCATCGACGGGGTGCCGCCGAACCTGATCCAGCTGCCACCTGGCTGCCGCTTCGCGCCCCGGTGTCCGAGCCGTTTCGACCGGTGCGAGGAAGATCCGGCGCTGAAGGACGTGGCCTCGGAGCACGACTGCGCCTGCTGGCTGTATTGAGTTGGACCGCTGACACCGTTGCTGGCCGCTGACATGGACCGCTGACATGGACCGCCATGACGGGCGGCCGACATCCTGGAGGATGCGTTGAACGAGCCTTTGCTGCAACTGGACAACGTAGTCAAGCACTTCGAACTGGAAGAAGGGCTGGGCCGCAAGGAGGAAGGCGGCACCGTCCGGGCCCTGGACGGCGTTTCCTTTTCCATCAACCGGGGCGAGACCTTCGGACTGGTGGGGGAAAGCGGCTGTGGCAAGTCCACACTGGGACTAACCGTGCTGCAGCTGTACCGCCCCACGGCTGGGAAGGTCTTCTTTGAAGGCAACGACCTGGCGGACATGTCGGAGAATGACCTGAAACCCGTCCGCAGGCAGCTCCAGATGATCTTCCAGGACCCCTACGCCTCGCTGGACCCGCGCATGACGGTGGGGAACATCGTCCAGGAACCCCTCGACATCCATCGCGTGGGCAACCGGCAGGAACGCAGGACGAGGCTGGTCAGTCTCCTCGAGATGGTGGGACTGGGCGAGGCTTACGTGGACCGCTATCCCCACGAGTTCAGCGGCGGCCAGCGGCAGCGGATCGGCATCGCCCGGGCCATCGCGCTGAACCCGAGCCTGATCATCTGCGACGAGCCGGTTTCCGCCCTGGACGTGTCCATCCAGGTCCAGATCCTGAACCTGCTCCAGGACCTGCAGAGCGAGCTGAACCTGACCTACCTGTTCATCGCCCACAACCTGGCCGTCGTCGCCCACATCAGCGACCGCATCGGGGTCATGTACCTCGGCAAGCTCATCGAGGCCGGGCGGACTGACGAGGTGACGGACAACCCCCAGCACCCCTACACGCAGAGCCTGCTTTCCGCCGTTCCGGAGATCAGCAAACGGCGCCAGAAGCAGCGCATTCAGCTCACGGGCGACGTCCCCAGTCCGGTCAACCCGCCCTCCGGCTGTCGTTTTCATCCCCGCTGCCCTATCGCCAAGGCCGACTGCGCCGAGCACGAACCGGAATTCAAACAGAACGACAGCGGCCACTGGGTGGCCTGTCATTACGCCTGAGGCGCCGCCTGCCTAAGGCGCTTGGTCCGAACTTCTGAGGCGCCTGGTGACTGAAGCGCCCGGCCGGAACTTCTGAGGCGCCTGGTGCGCTATACCTGAGGCGCCGCCGCCAGCCTGAGGCGTCGCGCCCTCGCAGACCTGAGGCGTCGCGCCCGCATAACTAATCCGAACATGTCCTCTTCCTCTCCTTTCGGCGAGCCTTCCCGACCGCGGTACGACGTCATCACATTCGGCGAAACGATGATCCGGTTCTCGCCCGTGGACGGCGAGATGCTGGAACAGGCCGATTACCTGCGGGCCGACGCGGCAGGCACCGAATCCAACATGGCGGCGGCTCTGGCCAGGATGGGCGCCAACGTGGCCTGGGTTTCCGTCCTCCCCGACCATCCAGCCGGACGGTGGATCGCCTCCAGGCTGGCGCTGCACGGGGTGGACACCTCCCACGTGGCGTGGCAAGGCGACCCCGACGAGCCGTCGGATGGGCGTCCCAAGCGGGACGACCGGACCGGGCAAGCCGAACAGACGGACGACCGGGGCGGTTCGGTCAGGCAGCTCGTTCGGCCCGGCACGGTCAGGCAGCCCGTTCGGCCCGGCGTATTCTTTCTCGAGCCTGGATCGCCGCCAAGAGGCAGCCGGGTCGTCTACGACCGCGCCGGGTCCGCGGCAACCGGCATGACGCCCGAGGTGGTGGAACAGGCGCTCCGTTCCGGCGCCCGGATCGTGCATACGTCCGGCATCACGGCTTCCCTGAGTACCGAGTGCCGTGATACGGTCGCCCGGGTCCTGGGCAACCGGGCGGAGGGCGGATACCGGACCTCATTCGACGTCAACTACCGGGCCAAGTTGTGGTCGCCCGAGGAGGCCCGCGCCGCCCTGGAATCACTGCTGGTCCAGGTCGACATCCTCGTATCGACGTCCGACGACGCGGCACTGATCTTCGGCTTGGACGGGATGCCGGAGGAAACCGTCGAAGCACTCCACGGGCGGTTCGGGAACGAGATCGTGGTGCTGACGCTGGCCGAGGGCGGGGCCGTGGGCTGGTCCGCGGAGACAGGTTTTCTCTACACGAAGCCCTACGTGGTGGAACCGGTCGACCGGCTCGGTGCCGGCGACGCCTTCGATGCCGGCCTGCTGTACGGCCTGCTGCGCGAAGATCTCCCAGCCGGACTGTCTTACGGTACCGCGCTGTCCGCACTGTGCCTGTCGGAACGGGGGGACATGACATGGTCCACGCTGGAGGAAGTGAAACGGATGGCCCGGCCGGTCCATGTCAGCCGATCCGCAACGTCCGCCCGGTCTGAGCCGTCCACCCCATCCGCACCGTCCAACCGGTCCACAGAATCATGAAGACGAAGGCCATGGTCACCGTCGGAATACTGACATGTCGGGCACCCGACGAGCAGGGCCGGCCCTTCGGTCCTCCCACGGGGTTTTTCGAGGAGTGCTGCGAGGCGGCGGCGGCGCTGGATATGCGCGCGGTCGTGTTCGACGCGACCGACGTGGATGCCGCGCAAGGAACGGTGTCTCCGGCCACGGTCGTGGACGGCCGGTGGGTCGAATGCGGCCCCGAACCCTGGCCGGCGGTCATCTACGACCGGGCGCCCGTGATCGATCCCGCCGGTGCTCGAGCAGCGGATCGCACGCGGAACCTGTTCGACAGGTCGGGCATACCCTTCGTGAATCCGGGATCCTTCGTCGGGTTGGCGGTGGACAAACTGGAGATGCACCGACGCCTGGCGGATGCCGGCCTCGCATTACCCCATACAGGGATCCTCGATGCGTACGCGCTGCGGGCGTTCCTGGCGCGGTACAATCACGTATACGTCAAGCCCAGGGTCGGGTCCCTGGGAACGGGCGTCATGGAAATCGTCCGGGCCGCGGGGGGACGCCAGGTCATCAGGACGCTGGACGCAACCTATGAGACGCGAGGCGCCGGACCGGCCATGGACCGGATCATGGCGCTGACCGCCGGAGCACGCGCGGAACACATGGGCTGCCTGGTACAACAGGGGATATCGGCCGAGCCCGCGGGCAAAAGGCGTTTTCCGAGGTTCGACCTGCGGCTGCTCATGCAGAAGAACGGGCAGGCCCGGTGGAAACTGACCGGCCTGGCAGCCCGCGTCGGCCAGACCAGCGGCCCCACGACCAACCTGAGTAATGGCGCCCGCTCGGAGGAGGCCGAGCCCGTCCTCGACGCGCTGTACGGACGGCCGCGCAGGAAGGAGATCCTGCGCCGTGCCGAGCAGGCGTCATTCGCGGCCTGCCGCCTGCTGGACGCGGAACTCGGACCCATCGGAGAGGTGGGCCTCGACATCGTGCCGGACGTGGCCGGCCTGCCGTGGATCATCGAGATCAACGCCCGCCCCGGCCGGAACGTGTTCAGGCGCATCGCCCGCAGCGCGGACGTCCCCGCCCCGTCCCGCCAACGGTACGGCGCGATACGCCGCAGGTCGGTGGCCCGTCCCTTCGAGTACGCGAAGGCTTTGGCTGAAATCGGGATATCCGCATGAACTATAAAGAGGCGCTGGACTATCTGTACGGATTCGTGGACTTCGAACAGCGGCCGGGCGCCGCCCCGGTCCGCATGGACCTGTCGGGCATAAGCGCCCTGACGGAAGCCCTGGGTCATCCCGAACGGCAGTGGAAATCCGTGCACGTGGCCGGGACCAAGGGGAAGGGATCAACCGCCGCCATGATCGCGGCCATCGTCCGCGAATGCGGTTACCGCGTGGGCCTGTACACCTCGCCCCACCTCGTCTCCCTGCGCGAACGCATACAGGTCGACGGCGAGCCCATATCCGAACCGGAATTCGCCGAACTCACGGAACGCGCCCGGCCCGCCATCGAAGGAAACGGCCCGCGGTGGAAAGACATGGGGTCCTTTTTTGATGTACTCACCGCCCTGGCCTTTGTGTATTTTAGGGAACGCCGGGTGGACCTGGCCGTGGTCGAATGCGGACTGGGCGGACGGCTGGATTCGACCAACGTAATCCGGCCCCGGGTCTGCGCGATTACGCCCATCGGCCTGGACCATACGGACCGGCTCGGCGGGACGATCGCGGAAATAGCCCGCGAGAAAGCCGGGATCGTGAAAGAGGGCGTCTGCACCGTTTCGGCCGCCCAGCTTCCAGAAGCGTCCGAAGCGATCCGGGAAGCCTGCGAGCGCCATGGGAGTGCCTTGGTGCAGGTGGGCGACGACGTGCGTTACGCGCTCAAGGAAGCGGCGATCGGCCGGCAGGTGATCGACATTGAGGCCGTGGACCGGACGTACGAAGACCTCATACTGCCGCTTTCCGGGACGTACCAGGCCGCCAACGCGGCCATAGCGGTGGGGGTGGCGCAGGCCCTGTCCGAGCGGGGCATGAAGATCACGGACCGAGGTGTGCGCCGCGGCCTGGCCTCGGTGCGGCTGCCCGGACGCATGCAGGTCCTGCAGGACAGGCCCTGGGTGGTGCTGGACGGCGCCCACAACGTGCTGGCGGCCGAAAGCCTGACGGACAGCCTGCGCGGCCTGTTTCCAGTCCGTCGGACCATCGTCGTGCTTTCCGCGCACCGGGACAAGAACGTAGGTGACCTGTGCGCGGTCATCGCGCGGTACGCCGACGAGATTATCGTTCCCGAGCGGCGCGTGCTGCGGAAAAGGCAGGCGAATCCCGGGGACGTGGCGGAAGCCTGCAGGCGTGCCGGAACGCCGGCGCGAACGACGCCGTCGGTGGCGGCGGCCCTCTCCGAATCGATGGACAGGGCGGGACCGGACGACCTGGTCCTGGTGACGGGATGCTTCGCGCTGGTGGGAGAAGCACTGGAAGTACTGAACGAACTGGAACCTGAAGAAACGGCAAGTCGTTGAAAAACAAACGCGGAACCGTTGAAGAGATACGAGAAGCAATTTAAGCGGAAAATACTGGAGGACGGAAGGAATGAGCAAGTTCATTCAGACAAGGGAAACCGCATGGGTCCGGCCGGGAACATGGCTGGCGTCTTGCATCCTCTGTCTTTCATTTATCGGGACAGGGCCGGCCGTTGCGCAGACGACCACCGATCCGCCGGCCGGGACGGAAGCAACGGGCGCTGACGCAGATCCGGGAGCGACAGCGGCCCCGCCCACCCCGCAGGACGCGCAGCCGGACACTACGCTGACGCTTGAGCAACGCCAGCAGGCCGCGCTGCAGCAGTTTCTGACCACCGTCGCCATCACGAAGAATAACCTCGGCGCGGTGTACTTCGAGCAGGGACAGTACGACAGCGCCCAGGTGCATCTCGAACACGCCCTGGAGATTGCGCCGGGTTTCGCCGCCGCCTACCTCACGATGGGGCTGGTACACCACGCCAGGGGGGATACGGCCGCGGCGCTGGATGCGTTCATGAATACCGTCGAGGGCGATACGCTCAGTGTCGCGCGCATGACCACCGTTCCGCCCGATACCGTCTATGCCTGGGCCCGAAGCCAGTACGACCGGATGATGGTGGGGATACCGAACCTGGCCGCGGCCCATACCGACATGGCGATCGCGTACAACCAGGGCGGGTACCTCAACGAAGCGGTCCACCACTACCGGCAGGCCATTGAAAACGATTCCTCCTACGTTGACGCCTATACGAATCTCGGCAAGGTCTATTCAGACACCGAGGAATACGAACAGTCGGCCGAGGCCTACGAGAAAGTGCTCTCCCTGTCTCCCCCGGAGGACCAGCTGCCCAGGATCCATCTCAATCTCGGTGTCGCCTACATGGGGCTGGAGCGCATCGACGACGCGATAACGGAATGGAAGCAGGCCGCCGCGCTCGCACCGGATTACATGGACGCCTACATGAACCTCGGGACCGCCTACCAGAACAAGGACATGCCGGACAGCACGCGGGCCGTCTGGGAAAGAGCCCTGGAGGTCGGAGGACAGTCGGTCGTGCCCCGCGTGGCGCTTGCCCGCCTGTCCTTTGCGGAAGGCCGTCTTGACGACGCCCTGCGTTACTACGGGGAGATTCTTGATCTGGGCGCGGAAGATCCGCGCATTTCCGCGGAAATCGCCCTGGTACACGAGCGGAGGGAAGACTTCGACCAGGCGATCACAAACTATGAACAGGCCCTCGAGCTCGTGCCTGAAAACGCGCAACTGAAAGCCGCATTGAACCGGGTCAGGCGGATCGTGGAGGAGCGGGAGAAGGCCATCGAATCCAACAAGATCCGCGTCCGCCAGATCGTCGTCGCCACGCGGGAGGCCGCGGACGCCGTGATGGTACGGTTGACGGCCGGCGCCGATTTTGCCGAACTGGCGCGGGAGACCTCCATCGATTCGAGCCGGGACAGCGGGGGCGACCTCGGGTTCTTCGGTCCGGGCGAAATGATCCCGGAATTCGAGCAGGCCTCGATGGGCCTGGAGGTCGGCGAGCTCAGCGGGGTCGTTCAGACGCCCATGGGCTTTCACATCATCAAGCGGATCGAGTAAATGGAGCAGGTCGTCATCATCGGCGGGGGACCGGCGGGTTATACGGCGGCCCTTTACGCGGCCCGGGCGAACCTTTCCCCCGTCGTGTTGACGGGCAGCACGGTCGGCGGGCAGCTGTCGCTCACCAGCGAGATCGAGAACTTCCCGGGATTCCCCGAGAGCCTGGGCGGCATGGACCTCATGGACCGCATGAGGCAGCAGGCCGAACGTTTCGGCGCCGAGATGAAGTACGAGGAAGTCACCTCCGTGGCGTTCGAACCGGGAGCGCACCGGATCACGACGGACCGCAGCGAGTACACGGCGAAGGCCGTAGTAATCAGTACCGGTTCCTCGCCACGCCTGCTCGGTGTGCCGGGCGAGGAAAGGTTCTTCGGGAGGGGCGTCTCCACCTGCGCGACCTGCGACGGCGCCTTCTACCGGGACCGGAAAGTCGCCGTGGTGGGCGGCGGCGACAGCGCCATGGAGGAAGGGCTCTTCCTGACGCGGTTCGCGAGCCACGTCCGGATCATACACCGCCGCCACGAACTGAGGGCGAGCAGGATCATGCAGGAACGGGCCCTGAAACATCCGAAGATCGCGTTCCAGTGGGGGTCCGTGGTCGACGAGGTGCTGGGTGACGAGACCACCGGCGTGACCGGTGTGCGCGTGCGGGAACTGGAATCGGACCAGGTCCGTGAACTGGACGCCGAGGGCCTCTTCATCGCCATCGGGCACACGCCCAATACCGGTCTCTTCAGGGACAAGCTCGAAGTGGACGAGCAGGGCTACATCCTGACGGACCGGCGGCAGCACACCAGCGTGCCCGGCGTGTTCGCGGGCGGGGACGTGCAGGACCACGTATACCGCCAGGCGGTCACCGCGGCGGGCACGGGATGCGCCGCCGCCATGGAAGCCGAGAAATACATCGCTGAAAACGCGGGCTAGGCCGGTTGGTCAGGGCAGGCAGCCGTTCAGGTCAGGACGGCCAGGTTAATCAGGACAGGCGGCCAGTCAGGCCGTTCGGACGTCGTGCTTCACCACGTCCAGGTTCGGGTCGCCGATGGTAACCTTGGAATGGGGCGGCACCGGTTCCGTCAGCCAGACGTTCGCCCCGATGACGGAATCGTGGCCGATGGTCGTTCCGCCGCCCAGGATCGTCGCCCCGGAGTAGATGACCACGTCGTCCTCGATGGTGGGGTGGCGCTTGCCGCCCTTGATGAGACGTCCGCCCTCATCCTTCCTGAAACTCAGCGCGCCGAGCGTCACACCCTGGTAGAGTTTCACATTGTTGCCGATCAGCGCCGTTTCCCCGATGACGACGCCCGTTCCGTGGTCGATGAAGAAACGGGTGCCGATGGTCGCGCCGGGATGAATATCGATGCCCGTGCGGCTGTGGGCGTGCTCGGACATGATCCGCGGGATGAGCGGCGTATTCCTCAGGTACAGTTCATGGGCGATCCGGTAGGTGGAGATGGCTTCCACGCACGGGTAGCTGAGGATGATCTCGTCATGGCTCTTCGCCGCGGGATCACCGTCGTAGGCGGCTTCCACGTCGCTCATGAGCAGCTTCCGGATTCCGGGAACGGCCTCCAGCAGTTCGAGCGCGATCCGGTCGGCGATCTCCTCGCAGGCCACGGGATCCTTTCCCTTGCACTGCGCGTCGTGCATGAGGCTCCGGGTCACTTCCTCCCGCAGGCGGATGTAGATGGTGTCCACCAGTCCGTCCACGTAGAAAGCCACGTTCTTCGTCACGAGAGGCTCGGCGCCGAAGTAGCCGGGAAAGCAGAGCGCCAGCAGGTCCTTCAGGATGCCGTAGACCCGTTCCCTGGAAGGCAGGTTCTTGCCGTCGATACGGTTCAGGCCGCCGATTGTGTCGTAGGATTGTACGATCCGGGAGGAAAGGGCGCCGATCTGGTCGCGTGTTTCGGACATGGTCATGTTGAAGTTCGGTACCAGCTTCTCGTCCGTGGTCTTATTGCGCCGTGATTGTTCCATGGTGCTCCATACGGGGTTTCGCCTGCCGTTTTCCGATGGTGTCGAGGTATGCGCGGGGCCTGCTCTCCGTACCCTTGCGCGGCTGTCTGAATCTCGCAGATCCATCGCGGTAAGTCAAGCGGTTTCTGTCATTAACGGCTGCGCCGCGATCGTCCAGAAACCGCTACAAACCAGTTGCCAGGGGAAGCGGTGCGACCTTATATTGCAGTAGTCTGGCGTCATATTCCGATCCCCTGCTCACCGCGCAGCGGCCCTATGTATATCATTCAATCGATGGTCGTGCTTTTATACTTCGCAGGCCTGCTTTCACCCGCCTTGCGGGCCGGGGCCCAGTCCGCCTCGCCTGCCATTGACCGGTCCGCCACGCTGGCCATGGCTCAGTCCGCCTCGCCGGCCGAAGCCCGGCCCGCAGGTCAGCATATCGGGATCATGGATATCGACGACGTGCAACCGGGCATGCGGGGATACGGCCTCACGGTCTTTCAGGATGCCCGGATCGATACCTTCGACGTCGAAGTGATCGGCGTCATCAAGAACCAGTTCTACACGGATCACGACATCATCATGGTGGGGGTCTCGGGGCCCTATGTCGACGAAGCGGGCGTCATCGCGGGGATGAGCGGCAGCCCCGTGTACATCGATGGTAAACTCGTCGGCGCGCTGGCGTACCGTTTCGGAGCGTTTCCGATGAAGCCCATCGGCGGCGTCACGCCGATAGGCCATATGCTGGACATTCGCGAGGCCGTGGAAACGGAAACGAAGCCGGGAAGTAACGCACCGGGTGGGACACCGGGCGGAATGGGCGGTGGCCGGCACGATCTCGGTCCATTCGGTCTTGATCCTTCAGGTCTCGATTCGTCCGATTTCGGTCCGTCCAATACCGGCCCGTCCGGTCTCAGCCCGTCCGAACTCGGTCCGTCCGGTCTCAAGCCCATTGCCGTGCCCATGGTGTTTTCGGGATTCCACCCGAGCACCGTGTCCCTTTTTGAAAACGATCTGCGCAGTCGTGGACTCGTTCCGGTGGCGGGCGGCAGTGTGGCCGGAAGGGTGACTGGCGGCAGTGTGGCCGGCGCTTCCGGCAGCGGAGAAACCGATAGTCTGGCCGGCGCTTCCAGTGAGATACCGGACAACGTAGCCAGCAATGACGCGGACCCGGAACAGGAAGGCCCGGCATCGACCGGCGGAAAGTCCCCCCTGGAACCCGGTTCCGCCGTGAGCGCGCAGCTCATCCGGGGCGATTACAATATGGCGGGCACGGGTACGGTCACCTGGCGCGAGGAAGACGCCATATTGGCCTTCGGGCATCCCTTCCTGTGGACGGGCGCCCTGAATGTCCCGATGAACCGGGCGGAGATCATCACGGTTATCCCGGACCAGACCGGTTCCACCAAGATCAGCAGCGTGGCGGACGAAGTCGGTTCGGTCCTGTGGGACCATACGAACGGGATATACGGCCAACTCGGCGATACGGCGCGCATGATCCCGGTAGAACTCTCCTATGACGATGCCATTCGCGCGCCCCGGACCTACCGTTTCGACGTGATGATGGCGAACGGCTGGACTCCGCTGCTGGTGAACATGGCCGTGTCGAATACGATCCTCGCGAACGGCCGCATGGCCGGTGAGCGAACGATTACGATCGGCGGCCGGATTGTATTGCGAGGCCATCCTGACATCGTCTTCGACGACCAGTTTTCCGGCCAGGCGTCCATTTCGGCGCTGGCCAGGGATGTGAACGGCGTGCTAAATTTCGTCCTCGACAACCGGTTCATCACGCCGATGATCGAGTCCCTCAGGATCGATATCCATTCGTCGGACAAACGCAGTACGGCCGTCATCGAAGACGTGTGGTTCGGTTCGGAAACCGTCGAGCCGGGCGACACGCTCGAGGTCAGGGTATACCTCCGGCCCTACCGGGGCGACCGCCAGGTCAGGCGAATGGACGTGACGATCCCCAAGACCATATCGGCCGGACCGGTACAGGTACTGGTCGGTTCCGCCCGGGCCGTCACCCGCCACGATCTGAACGCCGTTCCCCAGCGATACAGGCCCACGGACGGCCCCCGGCTGATCGAACTGCTCAACAACCGCCGGACCGGAAACCGGGTATACCTGAAGATGTTCCAGGGCGGCGCGGGCGGCATGGTGAAGGGAAGGGAAATGCCCGGCCTGCCCCCGTCGGTCCTCGCCGTCATGGATTCGGAGCGTACCAAAGGCAGTTTCGTACCGATCCGCGAGAAGGTGGTGGCCGAAGAAACGATCCGCACGGACTACGTCGTCGCCGGGCAGAACTGGAGCCGGCTGACCGTTAAGCGATAGGAGCGATCCTTGAGAAAGATACCGGGGTGGCGAGTGCTGTGCATGGCCGTGGTGTTTCTGCCGGCGGCATTCGGCGTCCACGCGTCGACGCCGGTCATCTGGAAACAGGCCGGCCACGGGGATTTTATAAGAGGTGAAACCCGGGGCGTTTCCATTACAGGCAAGGGCCGCCTGACCCTGTCACCGGTGCTGGATCTCGTTTTCGAGAGCGACGAGCCGCTGATCTGGAGTCTCGCGGCCGATTCCAGGGGAAACCTGTACGCGGGTACGGGAAACGACGGCAAGCTGTACCGGATCGAACCTTCGGGCCGGTCCGAGGTGTTTTTCGATGCGGACGAGCTGGAGAACCGCAGCGTCGTGATCGATCGGAATGACCGGGTCTACGCCGCCACTTTTCCCGATGGCCGTATCCACCGGATCGACCCGGACGGGACGCACGCGGTGTTTTTCGATCCCGCGCAGGATGGCGGCATGAATGGCCCGGACGGCGACACGGGCGGCGGCAATGGAGATGGCCCGAGCGGCGGCACGAACTACATCTGGTCGCTGGCGCTGGACGCCGGGGGCAGGCTTTACGCGGGAACCGGTGAGCAGGGAAGGGTGTATCGAATCGACGACGACGGCGGAGTACACCTGCTGGCCGAGCTGGAGGAGGCCCATGTGATGGCCCTGGCCGTGGATGGATCGGGCCGGCTCATTGCCGGGACCGAGCCGGGTGGAAGAGTCTACCGGATTTCGTCCGACGGCGCCATCTCGGTCCTTCATGATTCTCCCTACGGTGAAGTGAATACCCTTCTGGTGGGCGAAGAAGGCGCGATTTTCGCCAGCGCGCTGAGCGGGCCGCGTCGCGGTGCACGCGGCGGCCGGGCCGGATCGGCGGGCGCTTCGATGCCTCCGCCTTCCACTGGCGCGCCCGATGATCCGGGCGGAGGTCCGATGCTCAACGCGGTTCAAGTGACCGCCGCGGCGGAGACCGCCGATCGCCCGTCCGTCGGTAATTTCGCCACGGGAGGCAGCGTCGTCTTCAGGATCGATCCGGACGGCCGGGTGGAGGAGTGGTGGCGGTCCCAGACGGACGTAGGCCTGTCGCTGGCGATTCGCGGGGATAACGAACTGCTCATCGGTACCGGGTCGAGCGGCCGGCTATACAGTGTCCGGGAACGGGGCATCGGCACGCTGCTGAACGAACTGCAGGAGTCGCAGATCACGGCGCTGTCACCGGACGCTTCGGACGGCGTAGTCGTGGCGACGAGCAATCGCGGCAACCTGTACCGCCTGCGTTCCACGCCGATGCGGGAAGGCGAGTACGAGTCCGATGTCCGTGATACCCGGGGCATGGCGCGGTGGGGCCGTATCCGGTGGGAGAGCGAACAGCCCCCCGGAACTTCGGTCCGCTTGTTCGCGCGGTCCGGCAATACGGATTCGCCGGACCAGACCTGGAGCGAATGGACCGGACCCTATACCGATCCGGAAGGGGAAGCCCTGGCTTGCCCACCCGCTCGCTACCTGCAGTGGAAGGCGGTCCTGGGCACGCAGAACGACGAAACCCCCACCGTCTCGTCCGTTTCGGCCTCGTACCTGACGCGGAACAATCCGCCCAGGGTGCATGCGGTCACGGTGTATGAGCCGGGGGTCTACCTGCGGGACGCCGCGCCGGGTCAGGTCGGGCAGTCCGCACAAACCGATCTCCCCCCGGGCATCGCCGCGCAGGTCGGCGGCCGGGGCAACGGTCGCGGCCAGAGCGCATCGTCCGGGACGCCCGCCTACCGGAAGGGCATGCGGGCGGTCGCGGTCCGGGCCAGCGATCCCGACGGGGACGGGCTGTCTTACGAGATCTATTTCCGGGGCGTAGCGGAAGAAATGTGGAAACTCCTGGAGTCGGAGCGGCGCACTCCTTCCTTTTCGTGGGATTCCGAGACCTTTCCGGACGGCGAATACGTCCTTCGCGTCGTGGCCAGCGACGCCCCCTCGAATCCTCCGGACCAGGCCCTGGAAGCGGAATACTTGAGCGAACCCTTCCTGGTGGACAATACCGGCCCGCAGGTCACCCGGATCGACGTGTCGGGCGGCTTACTGTCCTTCATGGTCCGGGACGGCGCCAGTCCCCTGTACCGGGTCGAATACGCGATTGACGGAGGCGACTGGCGGGTGGTCCATCCCGAAGACGGCGTAACGGATTCGGAGACGGAGGCCTTCGAGATTACCCTGGACGGTCTTGAGTCTGGAGAACATACCCTCGCCATTCGCGCCAGGGACACGGCCAATAACACGGGAACGGGGAAACGGGTCGTTACCATTCCCTGAGGAGGCGAAGGTGTCGGGTCATTCCAAGTGGAGCACGATCAAGCGGAAGAAAGAGCAGAAAGACGCCGCCCGCGGGAAGATCTTCACCCGGGTCATCAAGGAGATCACCATTGCCGCGCGGCAGGGCGGCGGATCGGTCACAAGTAACCCGCGGCTCCGGACGGCCGTACTCGCCGCAAAGGCGGAAAACGTGCCCCAGGCCAACATCGACCGGGCCATCGCGCGCGGCACGGGCGAGCTGGACGGCGTGCATTACGAGGAACTGGTCTACGAGGGCTACGGGCCGGCGGGGGTGGCGTTGCTGGTGGAAGCGGTGACGGACAACAAGAACCGCACGACGTCCGAGATGCGCCATGCCTTCACCAAGAACGGCGGGAACATGGGTGAGGCGGGCTGCGTGGCCTGGATGTTCGACCAGAAGGGCACGATCGTGGTGGACAAGGACGGCGTCGACGAGGACGAGGTCATGATGGTCGCCCTCGACGCCGGCGCGGAAGACATCCAGGACGAGGGAGATACCCTGGACGTGCTGACGGCAGTTTCCGATTTCGAGGCGGTCCGGGTCCAGCTCGAGGAGAGCGGCTTCGCCCCCCTGCGGGCGGAAATCGGCCGCATCCCGCAGTCGACCGTGGCCGTCGCGGGTCAGGATGCGCAACAGCTTCTCCGGTTGATGGAGGTCCTCGAGGACCACGACGACGTCCAGCATGTATACGCCAATTTCGACGTGGACGACAAGGTGCTGGAGGAAATGAACGGGTAGCGGGTATCCATGATCATCCTCGGAATCGATCCGGGCAGCGTGATTACGGGATACGGCGTGATCGAGGCCCGGGGCAGGCAGTACCGGTTGCTGGACCAGGGCGTGTTGCGTCCGGGTTCGCGCAAGGCCCTCGCGGACCGGCTCAAGGTCATCTACGACGGCCTGTGCGAGGTCATCGACCGGAACCACCCGGAACTGGTGGCCGTCGAGTCCACCTTCGGCGGCCGTTTCCCCAGGGCGGCCCTCGTACTGGGCCATGCCCGGGGCGTCGCCCTCCTGGCCGCGGCGAACCGGGGACTGCAGGTCTGGGAATACGCCCCGCGCGAAGTGAAATCGGCCATCGTCCGCGCGGGAGGCGCATCGAAGCAGCAGGTACAGTACATGGTCAGCGCGATGCTGAACCTCGACCGCGGCCCCGGCCGGGAACACCTGCCGGAGGACGCGTCGGATGCGCTGGCCGTCGCCATCTGCCACTATCACAGGGTAACCGGAGGGAACAAGGCGGTTGATCGCATTCATCGAAGGTGAACTGGTCGACAAGCAGCCCGACGCCATAACGGTGTCCGTCGGCGGGATCGGCCTGCAAATGTTCGTCCCCCTTTCCACGCTTGAGGCACTGGGTCCCGCGCGTTCGCAGGTCCGCGTGGAAACGGTGCTGCATGCGCGGGAGGACGGCATGCAGCTCTACGGTTTCGCGACCGCGGAGGAGAAGCGCCTATTCGAGGTGCTGATCACCCTGCCCGGCATCGGTCCCGGCGTGGCCCTGAACATCCTCTCCGGCGCGACGGTCTCCGAGTTCACCGCGGCCATCATCAACGAAGACATCGGGAAACTGGTCTCGCTGCCCAAGATCGGCCGGAAGACCGCGCAGCGGCTGATCATGGAACTGCGCGACAAGCTGGCCGCCATGGATACCGGCGGAACGCAGCCGCTGCCCGTGGCTCCGGCGGGAGAGGCCCCCGAAGTGGACGACGCCATCACGGGCCTGGTTTCCCTGGGCCTCGATCATCCCGAAGCGCGCAGGCAGGTCATCCGCGTGCTGTCCGAAAGCGCGGAGACGCCCGTCGCGGAGGAAATCATCCGAACGGTGCTTAAAAATCAGAAAAGGCAATAGATGGACGAACGGGACTTCCCGCTTACCGACCCCGACCGGCTCGATGAGGATGCCGAGTTCGACCGCGCGCTGCGGCCGGGCCGTTTCGATGAATTCCCCGGGCAGGAAAAGGCCAAGGCGGAGCTGCAACTCTACATCGAGGCCGCGAAGACCCGTGGCGAGAACCACATCGACCACGTGCTGCTCCACGGGCCGCCCGGACTGGGCAAGACCACGCTGGCCACCATTCTCGCCAACGAGATGGGCGTGGAGATCCGTCAGACCGCCGGGCCGGTGCTGGACAAGCCGGCCGACCTGGCGGGCCTGCTGACCAACCTGCAGCCGGGAGACGTGTTCTTCATCGACGAGATCCATCGCCTGAACCACGTGGTGGAAGAGCACATGTACGCTGCGATGGAGGATTTCAAGATCGACATCCTCGTGGACCGCGGACCGAACGCCCGTTCCCTCGCCCTCAACCTGGACCATTTCACCCTGGTGGGCGCGACGACACGCACGGGCCTGCTCACGGCGCCGCTCCTGGCGCGATTCGGGATCCCCATCCGCCTCGATTTCTACACGCCGGACGAGCTTTACCTGATCGTTGCGCGGGCGGCGGAAATCATTGGCGTGGAGACCGACGAGTCCGGTGCGATGGAGATCGCCCTGCGGTCCAGGGGAACCCCCCGGATCGCCAACCGGTACCTGAAGCGGGTGCGGGACTACGCCCAGGTCAAGCGTGACGGCCGCATCACCGGAGAGACCGCGAAGGCCGCCTTCGAGATGCTGGGCGTGGACCACATGGGGCTGGACGACATGAACCGGCTGATCCTCACGACCATCATCGAAAAGTACGAGGGCGGTCCCGTGGGCCTGAACACGTTGGCCGTGGCCGTGGGCGAGGAGAGCGGTACGCTCGAGGAGGTGTACGAGCCCTTCCTCATCGTCCAGGGACTGATCAAGCGCACCCCCCGGGGCAGGGTGGCCACCGAGCTGGCGTACAACCACCTGGGATTCGCCGGACCGCCCGCGCCGCCCAGGCCGCAGGCCGGACTGTTCGACAATCCGTGAATCTTTCCGAATTCGACTATTCCCTGCCGGAAGACCTGATCGCCCAATACCCCGCCGAACCCCGCGACACGTCGAGGCTGATGGTGGTGCACCGCGACGGCGGCGAGATCGAACACCGGACCTTCCGGGATATCGTCGACTACCTGGCCCCGGCCGACACGCTGGTGCTCAACCGGACGCGGGTGATGGCGGCCAGGCTCCGTGGTGTGCGGCTGGAAACCGGCGGCAGGGTTGAAGTCGTACTGATTCGCCCGTTCCGCCCGTTCCGCCCGTTCCCCGAAACCGAGCCCGCCGGCGCATCCGCACCCGCCGGCGCATCCACTCAAGCCCGCACATCCTCTCCAGCCCGCGTATCTGCGCAAGCGCGCGAAAACCGGCCGGCCCACAGTATCGGACTCGACCACTGGGAAGCGCTGCTGAAACCGGGCGCACGGCTCGCGAAAGGGACGCGCCTGGAACTGGAGGGCGGCGTCCTGACCGCTACCGTGGAGGACGCCCCGGGGAAGGAGATTCGTCGCATCCGTTTCGAAGGGGACGCGGACGTGGTCCGGGTCATCGAGCAGGTGGGCCGCACGCCGCTGCCGCCCTACATACGGCGCGCGCCGGACGCGGAGGACGCGAAGGACCGGGACCGCTACCAGACGGTTTACGCGGAGGAATACGGCGCCGTGGCCGCGCCTACGGCCGGACTGCATTTCACGGCGCCCCTGCTGGATCGCATCCGTTGGCGGGGCACGGCAGTGGTGCCGGTCCTGCTCCACGTCGGGCCGGGAACGTTCCAGCCGATCCGCGCCGCCGCCGTGGAGGACCACGAGATGGACGCGGAATACTACCGGGTGGAAGCGCGCCAGGCGGAAACGATCCAGCGCAGGCGGTCCAAGGGGCGGGTGTTCGCCGTGGGGACCACGACCGTGCGCGTCCTGGAGACAATTGCGGCGGGAAGCGGCAGCGCGGGAAGATCCGGGGGCGAGTCTAGGCCAGGCGGACCGGGCGGCGCAACCGAAGGGGCCGATTCCATACTCGAACCTTGCCGGTACGAAGGCCTTACCCGGTGTTTTATCTATCCTCCCTACGAGTTCAAGCTGGTCGACGCGCTGCTGACGAATTTCCACCTTCCGAAATCGACGCTCCTGTTGCTGGTCAGCGCCTTTGCCGGCAGGGAGTTGATTCTTTCCGCGTACGAGGAAGCGGTCCGGGAGAAATACCGGTTCTACAGTTATGGCGACGCCATGCTGATCGTCTGAGTTAATTCAAACAATTAAACATCAAAACTCTTTACTTTAACGTTTATGCTCATATTTTACTCATCGGAAACAGATGGCCATTTGATTATCCGATGAGTGCCGTACCCTATTGTTCGCGGCTGTCAAATCCGGCGCCGTTTCAGGCGGCCTTAACCAACGAGGGCGGACATGACCCTTGACGAGATCGGCGCGGCGGCCGCGTCCCGCGAGTATGTCGGCCTTATCGATCCCCTGGCAGATGCCATCATCCTGGTTTGCGCCTTGCTGGCCATCTTCTTAACCTGGCGCGCCTGGAACCGGCGGCCCCCTATTGGCGCGGTTCCGACCACGCCCTGGCCTGGAGATAGTGCGGATTCCGCCCGAGACCAGGGCAATCCGGCCCGGGACCGGGGTCCGGTCCGTTTCCGCAAGATCCGTCGCGTCGAGGACGCCGTAAAATGGGCCCGCGCCATGCTGTGGCGTGCCTTTGTATTGGCGTTTTTCGTCGGGGCGATCCTCACGGCCGGAACCTCCGGAAGCCTGCTGGCCTGGTGGTATCTGGGCGGCCCCTGATCCGGGGATGGAAGATCCTCGCGCCGGATTTTGAATCGATCCCCAAAATAACATTCAAATTCCTTCACGCGATCGCTTTAATTAGTATTCATTAGAGCAGGATCGTCGCAGAGCGCGTGAACGATCGTTTTTGCGGCTCGCAAATTGCACGCGTCCCCCGGCACCCGCGCCCGACGCTCGATTCGGCTCGGAAGGAGGCATTGCCGTTGAATTCGGTCATGGGCATCATACCCGCCGCCGGAACCGGCCTGCGCATGCGGTCGGTCGAGGAGAAACCGTATATCGCGATCGGCGGAAGGTCGATCCTGACCCATACCCTCGCCGTCTTCGAGGCGTGCCCGGCCGTGGATGGATACGTGCTGGTGGTTGAGCCCTCCCGGCAGACTTCGTGCATGGCACACCTCGCCGAGGCGGGCGGTGCCTATCCGAAGCTGGCCGGTGTGGTCGCCGGCGGAAGCACGCGCCAGGACTCGGTGTACCGCGGCCTGATGGCCCTTGACGAGGGCACCGGGTCCGTGCTGATTCACGACGCGGCGCGGCCCTGCGTCGAACAGGACGCGCTCGAAGCGTCCGTCCTCGGGGGCGCCAGGCACGGCGCCGTGATCTCGGCCACTCCGGCCACGGATACGATGAAGATTATCCGCGACGGCGTGGTCGAGGCGACACCGGACCGGTCGGCGCTCTGGCGGGCGCAGACCCCGCAGACCTTCGCATACCGGATCCTGCGGTCGGCCCATGAACGGGCCCGCGAAGAAGGCTACGTGGGTACCGACGACGCCGAACTGGTGGAACGGGCCGGATACGTGGTGCGGGTGCTGGAGGGCAGTCCGGACAACATCAAGGTGACCACGGCGGAAGACCTGGAAATCGCCGAGCGCATATTACGGCGGCAGGGGCGGATCTGACGGTGCGGCAACCGAAAACAGACGAACGGGGTATTGGACATGGATGACATTCGCGTGGGTACCGGTTACGACGTCCACGCCTTCGCGGAAGGCAGGCCCCTCGTGCTGGGCGGCGTGACCATTCCCCATGAACGCGGGCTGCAGGGCCACTCGGACGCGGACGTGCTGTCGCACGCCATTGGCGACGCTATGCTGGGCGCGGCCGGGCTGGGCGATATAGGGACTCACTTCCCGGATACCGACGCCCGTTATCGCGGGATTTCCAGCCTCGTGCTGCTCCAACGGATTATTGACGCACTGGGCGAATCCGGTTATACTGTAACGAATGTGGACGCCACCGTCGTCGCGGAACGTCCGAAACTGTCGCCTTTCGTGCCGCGGATGCGCGACCGGATCGGCGAAGCCCTCGGACTCCCGGAAGACCGCGTGTCGATCAAGGCCACAACTTCAGAAAGACTCGGATTCACGGGACGGGAAGAAGGCATCGCGGCCCTCGCCGTGGTACTGATCCGTTCCGCTGACGGCGGGTGATTTGCGTTTTACGAGTGACGGCGGGTGATTTGCGTTTATGGGCAAGGTCATTTCGATAGCGAATCAGAAGGGCGGGGTGGGCAAGACGACGACGTCCGTCAACCTGTCCGCCTGCCTGGGCGTCGCGGAGAAGAAGACGCTGCTGGTCGACCTGGATCCGCAGTCGAACGCCACGTCGGGACTCGGCCTGCAGGACCGGACGCTGGACGTAACGATTTACGAAGTCCTGCTGGACGAGCGCGACATCGGGGAAGCCGTCCAGCAGACCGAGATCCCCGCGCTCCACGCCGTCCCGGCCCATCGACGGCTGGTCGGCGCCGAAATCGAGTTGGTATCGGCCATCGCCCGGGAACGGAAACTGGAAGAGGCGATCAAGCCCATACGCGACGAGTACGAGTACATCCTGATCGATTGCCCGCCCTCCCTGAGCCTGCTCACCCTGAACGCCCTCACGGCGGCCGACTCGGTGTTGATTCCCATACAGTGCGAGTATTACGCCCTCGAGGGGCTCGGGCAGTTGCTCAATTCGATCCGGAAGATCCAGAAGCACCTGAACCGCAACCTGAAGATCGAAGGCATCCTCCTGACGATGTACGACAGGCGCCTCAACCTCTCGAGACAGATCGAGGTGGAAGCCAAGCAGTATTTCGCGGACAAGGTCTACCAGACCACCATCCCGAGAAACGTCCGGTTGAGCGAAGCGCCGAGTTTCGGGAGTCCGATTATCCTCTACGATATTCTCTCGTCTGGCGCGGAAAGCTATATGAATCTGGCCAGGGAGGTGATGGCCAATGGCAGCCAGGAAAGCGCTGGGACGGGGGCTGGAAGCGCTGATCCCTGACCTTCCGGACGACCAGGAAGGACGGCAAAGCGTGCTCCAGGTGCCGATAGACCGGATATCGGCCAATCCCTACCAACCGAGGCAGTCCTTCGACCAGGCCAGGCTCGACGAACTGGCCCGGTCCATCCTCGAAAAGGGTGTAATCCAGCCGGTGACCGTCCGCCGGAAGAACGGGCAGGAAGAATACGAACTGATCGCCGGGGAACGGAGGCTGCGGGCCGCCAGGCAAACGGGCTACCAGACCATACCGGCCATCGTCATGGCGGTTTCATCTCCCGAAGAAATGATGGAACTGTCGCTGATCGAGAACATCCAGCGGGACGACCTGAACCCGATCCACGAAGCCCGGGCGTACCTTCGGCTGCAGGAAGAATGCCACCTCACCCAGGAGGAAGTCGCCACACGCGTGGGGAAGAACAGGACGACGGTGGCCAACACGCTCCGGCTGCTGAAACTGCCGGCCGAGGTCCAGAAGTGCCTCCTGGCCGACGAAATCACCATGGGCCACGCGCGGGCGCTGCTCGGCCTGGAAAACCGTACGGAACAGGCCGAGTTGTGCAAGCAGGTCGTAAAGAAGGGCCTGTCCGTCCGCAAGGTGGAAGAACTGGTCAAGAAACGCTTCGAGGAGAAGCGGGAAAGCACACCGGCGCGCAAGCCCCACGACGTCGCGGCCGCCGAGTCCATCATGCAGCGCATACTCGGCACGAAGGTGAACATCAATCGCAGGCAGCACAAGGGGAAGATCGAAATCGAGTTCTATTCCACGGACGACCTGAACCGCATCCTCGAACTGCTGAAAGTCCGACTGTGAGACGCGCCTGACCCCATACACGCCACACGCCTGTTCAGCCCCGTTATTTTGCCGATATCCGTTGACTTTCAGTGCCGGCGACCTATATTTATCCTGTTGCGCCGAATCCGTCGAGAGGCGTGACGGAACAAGGAGGTACGCACGTATCCGGGGCGGTGTCGGCCATGTTCAGAGTGCACTGGATGACATTGGTTTTCGTCTCCGACCGATCGGGCCGGGCGCACGAACTGCGCATGCCGCGGTTCCTGTTCGGCGCGCTCGTCGTGGTGATCGGCCTGTGCGTACTCGCGCCGGTGGCTGTCCTGGTCCTTCCAGCGGGTATAGCCGACGTTACTTTCGGCTATTCCTTGAAGGAACAGATGAGGTCGGTTGAGGACAAGTCCACGGAACTCGCCCGGCAACTGGAAGAAGTGAAAGAGACCGTCCGAACCATTCGCAGGCTGGCGGGCGTAGAGTCGATCGATTCGGGATACCTGGCCGGCGTGGACGATGAAACCGGCCATCGGCCGGCCTGGTCCACTTTGGCCGCCCACCGGGACGGGCTGCCCTTCCTGGCGGATGACGGCCTTCCGGCGGGGGCTGCGGCCAGCCTGGTCAGCCTGGCCGGCCAGGGCGCCCTTTCTACGACGGCCGGCGCGGCCGACGCGGAAAGCGAAAGCGCGGCGCTGTTCCGGTACGTGCCGTCCATATGGCCCGTGGCGGGCTGGGTGACCCGGGAGTTTCAGTCCGGGGAAGACTCGATCGTCGCGACGCATTTCGGCCTGGACGTCGCCGCCCGCGAAAGTACGCCGGTCGTGTCCACGGCCGACGGGATCGTGACGTTCGCGGACTGGGACCAGAACCTGGGCTGGCTGGTCAAGATCGATCACGGATATGATATGTCGACGTATTACGGTCACAATTCCAGGCTGCGCGTCGACCGCGGCCAGGCGGTCCGCAGAGGACAGATCATCGCCCTGGTCGGGAACACGGGCCGAAGCACGGCGCCGCATCTGCATTACGAGGTCTGGAAAGACGACGTTCCCGTAGATCCCCGCGGCTACCTGCCCGAGGTCATCCACTGGGACGATCTGCTGTTGAGCTTGCGAACGCAACGCTGACGCGTGCGGATCTTCAGGCGCGGGGCGATTCAGGAGCGCGGTATGACGATCATTGCCAAAGGCGCTGAAATGAACGGCTCGATGGACATAGAGGGCAATGTCCGGGTAGACGGCACCGTGCACGGCGACGTGAGAGCCACCGAAGGGGTCGAGGTCGGCAAGACCGGCCGGATCGTAGGATCGACCATAGAATCCAAGACCGCGGTCATTCATGGTTACGTGGAAAGCCACCTTATCGTATCGCAGCACATTCTCCTGGGCGGCAAATCCACCCTGGTCGGCGACCTGAAGACCAAGACCCTCGTCATCGAGGAAGGAGCGGTATTCCACGGGAATTCGGCCATGGCGGAAGAACTCGCCGGATCGGACCAGGTGAGCCAGCCGAACAAGGCTAACCAGACGAAGCAGACGAAGCAGACGAATCAGGCGGACCGCGCGGACGGCGCGGACGGCGGAGACGCCGCCGCATCCGGTACGACCGGGACTCGAAATACCTACGAGCGTTAACTGATGGTCTATGGCACGGGACACGCAGGGCAAATGGCAGTACATGAGGGAAGCCGGGGAGCTCGCCGTAATCGGCCTGACTCTGGTGTTCGCCACCGCGATCGGGTACTTCCTGGGTCACCAGGTCGAACGGGTCTGGCCTGAGTGGAAGCCCTGGGGCGGCGTCGTCGGCGCCATGCTCGGGGTCGTGGCCGGGTTCCTGGAGATGGCGAGGACGCTGAAACGGCTGAACAGGAAGATCGAAGCGGCGGAACGGGAGAGAGATGGCGCAAACCACTGAACATGACGGCGAGCCGCTGAGGCGGTTCCTGCCCCGCGTCTACCGGATCTGCGCCGTGCTGACCATCGTCGGCACCATCGCGGCGCGGGTGGCGGGCGCGGACCTGCTTGCCGTCAATTTCTTCGTCGGGTCGCTGATCGGGCTGACCATGCTCTACGTCACGGCCTGGCTGGTCCGCCGTTTCGTGACGCCCGGCGAGCAGATCAAGCGGAACCGCAACAAGCTGTTCCTGCTGCTGATGGCCAAGCTGCCGCTGCTGGGGATCGTACTTTATTTCGTGACGTCGGGGAACTGGTTCCACCCCATCGGGTTGCTGACGGGCGTGTCCCTGATTCCCTTCACGCTGACCCTGTGCGGACTCGTCCTGGTCATGAGACAGGGTTCATCGGATAATCGGGCAGACTGGACCGCCGTGTTGAGCAAGCCGAAGCGGTCTTTCCGGTAAGGAGGTTGTCCTTTGACTGGTCCGTGGTCGAGTGTCCTCTCTCTGGAGATGGCGACCGAGGGAGGAAGCGGTGAAGCGCACTACTCGATTCTACATGGTATATTTTACCTGCTGGGCCCGCTGGCCGATTGGATCCCCCAACCCGTCAGGCAGCCGGATCTCCTGCTGAATACCCTGCTCGTCTTCGTCATTGTCCTCGTTCTCGTAACCATCGCGGTAAGA
This sequence comes from Gemmatimonadota bacterium, assembly GCA_009838645.1. NCBI lineage: Bacteria > Pseudomonadati > Gemmatimonadota > Gemmatimonadota bacterium. The sequence continues at coordinate 48,448 of VXRC01000047.1, forward strand.
ACGTTCAAGCGCATACCCGAAGGCTCGGTCCAGACGCTATTCGAAATGGCCGTCGAAGGACTGACCGGCTTCTTCCTCAATATCGTCGGGGAGCGCGGCAGGAAGTACATTCCCTTTTTCGCCTCCTTCTTCATCTACATCTGGTTCATGAACATGCTGGGCGTCATACCCGGTATGCAGTCGCCCACCGCCGATCTGAACACCACCCTCGGATTCGCCCTGATCTCCATCGTCTCGGCCCATCTCATCGGCCTGCGCGAGATCGGACTCAAGGCCTATCTCTGGCATTTCTGGGGCGAACCCAAGTGGATGGGCGTGCTCATGTGCCCGCTTCATATCGTTGGCGAGTTCGCCAAGGTCATCTCCCTGTCGATCCGCCTCTTCGGAAACGTGTTCGGAGAAGAGATGATCGTACTGGTGCTTCTGGGCTTGTCCCCGGTCTTCCTTATTGGCGCCCTCGAGGTGCCCTTCGTGCCGATGCAGGTTCCGATGTTGATGTTCGGCGTATTTTCGGGGACGGTCCAGGCGATGATCTTCTCGGTGCTGAGCGCCGTGTACGTGGCCCAGTTCCTGGATCACGACCACGGGGAGGAAGACCACTGATAGGGAGGAAGACCACTGATTCTGACATCACGGATTCTGTTATTGATGTTTGATTTGTTGTAGTTCAATCTCCATTCCGAAAGGAGCTCGCTTCATGCTGTACTACATGGGTTTAGGACTTGGCGTGGCGCTGGCCGTTTCCGTAGCGGCCATCGGCTCGGGTGTCGGTCAGGGGATCGCGACCGGTCTGGCCTGTCAGGGCATTTCCCGTCAACCCGAATCCGCCGGCCGTATCCAGCTGGTGTTGATCATCGGCCTGGCGTTCATGGAATCGCTGGCGATCTACGGCCTGCTGGTGTTCTTCATGCTCCAGGGCCAGTTGCCGTCCTTCGAACAGGTCATGGAACTGAGCCGCCTCGCCCAGTAGCAGTCAAGCGGCTTGCGGCGCGCGCCTGTTAAGGAGCGTGCCGCCGGCGTTCGAAGGAGCATAGCGCGTGTTAGATATCCTGCACGATCTTGGCATTGACCTGAGCACCCTGATCATCCAGATGATCGGGTTCGCCGTCCTGTTCTTCGTCCTGAGGAAGTATGTCTTCGGCATGATCGCCCAGGCCATCGAAGACAGGAAACGGGATATCCGCGACCGCATGGAGGGACTGGACGCGGACCGGGCGGAATTGGACCGTCTGCACGAGGAAGCCAGGCGGCGGCTCGAGGACATCGAGACCGAGGCCCGCGAGAAGATGCAGGCCGCGGTCGACCAGGCCAACGCGGAACGGGGCCGGATCCTCGAGCATACCCAGCAGGAAGCGGAGCGCGAGCTCGAGAAGGCGCGCAACACGATCCGGCGCGAGAAGGAATACGCCGTGGCCGAACTGCGCGCGCAGGTGGGCGATCTGGCGGTGGAAATCGCGGGCAGGATCCTGAACAGCACCCTGGACGCGACGGAACACCGGAAGGTCGTGGACGAGTTCATCGCTCAGATGCCTTCAAAGGAATAAGGGACCGATGGCCAGCAAGTCAGACATCGCATACCGCTACGCCGGGGCGTGGCTGGAAGCCGCGGCGGAAACAGATACCCTGGACGCGGTGCGCGGGGAAATCACGGCTTTCGAGCAGTTGTGCCGGGACTCGCAACCCTTCGTGGACTTCATCACGGACAAGGTCATACCCGCCGACGTAAAGCAACGCATGCTGGGTGAGATATTCGAAGGAAAAGTCCAGGACATCACACTCAATTTCCTCTATCTGCTGGCTTCCAGGCGGCGGGCGCGCAACCTGCCGGAGATCCTGGACGCCTGCCGCACCATCCTGGACGAATGGGACGGCATCGTAAACGCGGACGTCGTGAGCGCGGTGGCGCTGACCGACGGGCAGGAAGACGACTTGAAAAACAGGCTGGAAGCGCAGACAGGGCAGCGCGTTCGTATGCGGACCACGGTAAACGAAGACCTGATCGGAGGATTCGTGGTGCGCGTGGGCGACCAGGTGTTCGACAGCAGCCTGGCGACCCAGCTCCAGCGGGTCCGGCAGGCGCTCGTTCGAAAATGACCTTCGATGGAGAAGACAATGGCGTTTGATGAAATAGCAATTCGTGCGGACGAGGTCTCCGAACTCCTCAAGCAGCAGGTGCTCGACTTCAAGCGAGAGGTCGACATCTACGAAACGGGTACCGCGCTCCAGGTGGGCGACGGGATTGCCCGCGTGCAGGGCCTCTCCAACGTGATGGCGAACGAACTGGTCGAGTTCCCCAACGACGTGGTGGGCATGGTGCTCAATCTTGAAGAAGATAACGTCGGGTGCATCCTCTTCGGGGACGACCAGCTGATCAAGGAGGGCGATCCGGTCAAGCGGACGGGGCGGATCGTCGAGTGCGCCGTGGGCGACGGCCTGCTGGGCCGCGTGGTGGATTCCCTGGGCCGGCCGATAGATGGGAAGGGACCGGTCGTAGACGCGGACTCTCGCCCGATCGAGGCGAAGGCCCCCGGCGTGGTGCAGCGCCAGCCCGTGAACGAACCCATGTATACCGGCCTGAAGGTGATCGACAGCATGTTCCCCATCGGAAGGGGGCAGCGCGAGTTGATCATCGGCGACCGGCAGACGGGCAAGACGGCCGTGGCCCTGGACGCCATCATCAATCAGAAGGGCCAGGACGTGGTCTGCATCTACGTCGCCGTCGGCCAGAAGGGTTCCACGATCGCCAAGACGGTGGCGACCCTTGAAGAACACGGCGCCATGGAGTACACCACCGTGGTCGTGGCCTCGGCCAGCACGCCGGCGCCGATGCAGTTCCTGGCGCCCTACGGCGGCGCGACCATGGGCGAGCACTACCGCGACAACGGCAAGCACGCCCTCGTCATCTACGACGATCTGACCAAGCACGCGGTGGCCTACCGGCAGTTGTCGCTGAACCTGCGGCGGCCGCCGGGCCGCGAAGCCTATCCGGGGGACGTGTTCTACCTCCACTCCCGGCTCCTGGAGCGGGCGGCCAAGATGAGCGACGAATACGGTTCCGGATCGCTGACCGCGCTGCCCGTCATCGAGACCCAGTTCGGCGACGTGTCGACCTACATTCCGACCAACGTGATTTCCATCACCGACGGTCAGATCTTCCTGGAATCCAACCTGTTCTTCGCCGGTCAACGGCCGGCGGTGAACGTGGGCTTGTCGGTTTCCCGCGTGGGAGGCGCCGCGCAGATCAAGGCGATGAAATCGCGCCAGGTCGCCGGGTTGCTGAGAACGTCGCTGGCCCGGTACCGCGAACTGGAGGCCTTCGCCCGGTTCGGCACGTCGGGCCTGGACCAGACCACGCAGCGGGAGCTTCATCTGGGCGAGCGGCTGGTCGAACTGCTCAAGCAGCCCCAGTACCGGCCCATGGCGGTCGAGGAACAGATCCTCTCGCTCTACGTGGGCGTCAACGGGATGTTGAACGACCTCGAGGTGGGCGAGGTGCAGCCCTTCGTGGCGGCCTTCCTCCAGCACATGGAGACGCATCATTCGGACGTGGGCCGCGAGATCCGGGAGACCAGGGAACTGAGCGAAGACACCGAGCAGCGCATCCGGAGCGCGGTCGAGGAATTCAGCAAGACGTACAACGTGTAGAAAGGGCAACATGCCGTCACTTCGCGAAATCAGGCGACGCATCGCGAGCACGAAGGACATCCAGAAGATCACGCGGGCCATGCAGACGGTGGCCGGCGTCCGCCTGCGCCGGGCGCAGAGCCGGCTGTTCGCCGCCCGTCCCTACGCCCGCAAGCTGGATGAGATGATGAAGCACCTGGCGGCGCAGACGGCCGACGAGCGGCATCCGCTCATGACCTCCCGCGAGGTGAAGGCCTCCGCGCTGATCGTCGTGACGGCCGACCGCGGATTCTGCGGAGGGTTCAATTCGAACGTCGTGCGCCGCGCCCTGGAAAGCGTCCGGGAGGGTTCGCCGACACCCGCGCTGTTCTGCGTAGGACGCAAAGGTTCGGATACGCTTTCCCGCCAGCGGCTGGAGATCCTGTCCAGCCATACCAACGTGTTCCAGGCGCTGGAATACGCCCAGGCCGGCGAGATCGCCGACGAGGTGACCGGGCTCTTTACGCGCGGCACGGTCGACCGGGTGGATATGCTCTACAACGAGTTCAAGTCCGCCGGGCAGCAGAGCCTCGTGACCGAGCAACTGCTCCCCGTGCCGCCCATGGCGGTTGAGGACGATCCGGGGTTCACCGGCTACGTGTACGAGCCGTCGCAGCCCCTGCTCCTGAACGACCTGCTGCCACAGCATCTCCGATTCCAGCTCTGGCGCGTGTTGCTCGAATCCAACACAGCGGAAGAAGCCGCCCGCATGATGGCCATGGACAACGCCACCCGAAACGCGAGCGACCTGATCGACGAACTGACCCTGACGGCCAACAAGATCCGCCAGGAAACCATTACATCCGAACTGATGGACATCGTGGGCGGCGCCGAAGCGCTGAAGTAACGCCAGGACGGCCGTCCGCTGACCGGGGAAGGGAAACCATGGAAGGAACGAATTCAGGAACCGTGGCGCAGATCATTGGCGCCGTCGTTGACGTAGAATTCGGTTCGGGCGCGCTGCCGAAGATCTACAACGCCCTCGAAGTGCCCGTGGAGGGCAGCGACGCGCTGGTCCTCGAAGTCCAGCAGCACCTGGGCGACAACAAGGTGCGGTGCGTGGCCATGGACGCCACGGACGGGCTGGTCCGGGGCGTGCCGGCCGTCGACACCGGCGGACCGATCAACGTTCCCGTGGGACCCGCCGTCCTCGGCCGCATGATGAACGTCCTGGGCCGACCCATCGACGACGGAGGCTCGGTGGAATCGGATCATCACTACCCGATCCATCGCCGCGCGCCGGAACAGGAGGACCTGACGACCTCCGCGGAGATGTTCGAGACGGGGATCAAGGTCATGGACCTCATGGAACCCTATACCCGCGGCGGCAAGACGGGGCTGCTCGGCGGCGCCGGTACGGGCAAGACGGTGCTCATCAAGGAGCTGATCAACAACATCGCCCGGGAGCACGGCGGCATTTCCGTGTTCGCCGGCGTGGGCGAACGGTCTCGCGAGGGCAACGACCTCTGGCTCGAGATGGAAGAGGCGAAGGTGCTCGACAAGACCGCCCTGGTGTTCGGCCAGATGAACGAGCCGCCGGGCGTGCGCCTGCGCGTCGGCCTGTCCGGCGTGGCCATCGCCGAGTATTTCCGCGACGAGGAAGGCCGCGACGTGCTGCTCTTCATCGACAACATCTTCCGCTTCGTGCAGGCGGGATCAGAAGTTTCCGCCCTCCTGGGCCGCATGCCCTCCGCCGTGGGATACCAGCCCACGCTGAGCACGGAGATGGGCGACCTGCAGGAGCGCATCACGTCCACGAAGCAAGGCGCCATCACTTCGGTGCAGGCCATCTACGTGCCCGCCGACGACTATACGGACCCGGCCATCGTGACGGCCTTTCCCCACCTCGACGCCATCACCGCCTTGTCCCGGGATCTCTTCGCCCGGGCCATCTTCCCGGCTGTGGATCCCCTCGAGTCCAACTCCCGGATCCTGGATCCCGCCGTCGTCGGAGAGCGGCACTACGGCGTCGCCCGCGGTGTGCAGCAGGTCCTGCAGCGGTACAAGGACCTCCAGGACATCATCGCCATCCTGGGCATCGACGAGCTGTCGGACGACGACAAGCTGATCGTCTCCCGCGCCCGGAAGATCGAGCTGTTCATGACCCAGCCCATGTTCGTCGCGGAGATCTTCACCGGTCTGGAGGGACGGTACGTCAAGGTAGAGGATACGGTCGAGGGATTCGAGAAGCTGGTCGCCGGCGAGTGCGACGAACTGCCCGAGCAGGCCTTCTACATGGTGGGCACCATCGAAGAAGCCTACGACAAAGCCAAGGAGCTCCAGTAGATCATGGCAGGCGAATTCCCCCTGGTCATCGTAACGCCTTCCAGTATGGCCTATGAAGGCGAGGCGCGCAGCGTGCTGGCCCCGGGCACGGACGGCTATTTCGAGGTGCTGATCGGCCACGTGCCCATGCTCACCTCGCTGCGGCCCGGTGTCCTGACCATCCGAAACGACGAGGGCCGTACGCAGTATACCGTGTCCGGCGGATTCGTCGAAGTGCTTCGGGCCCAGGTGACGGTCCTGGCCGAGACCTTCGAAGAGGTCGGCGCCATCGACGTCGATAGGGCGAAGCAGGCCGAGGAACGAGCGCGCCAGCGCCTGGGATCGGACGAAGAAGGCGTCGACGTCGAACGGGCCAGGGCTTCGCTGGACCGGGCGCTCAACCGCATCAAGGCGACTCAGCAGTAGTCCTCCCGCTGCAAGGAGGCGACCCGGCATCAGCCCTCACGCTGCGTGGCCTACAATCCCATGAACCCTATAGGCAGTGGTGTCGAACTGGACCTCGTCCCGGTCGCCTGCGCGATGTGCGGAAGCTCGGAAACGAAACCGCGGGCGGTCTTCGAGGGATACGACTACGAGTACCGCTCCTGCGACAACCGGTTCCGGTTCGTCGCGTGCTCGGACTGCGGGCACGTGTACCTGTCGCCGCGAGTCCGGATGCGGGACATCGATCGTATCTATCCGAGGAACTACACGCTTCGCGTCACGGAAACCCAGTATCCGCCGTTCGCTCCGTTCAGGTGGCTGAAACTCAACGTACTCGACCGGGGATGGAACCGAAAAGTGATCGCGCATCTCCGGGCCGGTTCCCGGGTGCTCGATATCGGCGCGGGGTTCGGCGGGAACCTGACCTACCTGGCGAAACTTGCGCCTTTTCCACTCAAACTCTTCGCCAACGACCTCAAATTCGAACCGGAAGCCCGTTCATTTCTTTCCGACCGCGGCGTGACGTTAATCGAAGGACCTGTCGAGGAGGTACAGTGCGAGGAGCGGTTCGATGCCATCATCTGCCAACATGCCATCGAACACGTGACCGATCCCGGACGGCTGGTCCGATGGATTTCGGATCATCTCGCGCCGGGAGGCGTTTTATATCTGGAAACACCCGATCTGAACGCGCTGTCCCGTTTCATCTTCAAGAACCAGTGGCAGGCCCTGAGTACCCCTCGGCACTTCCACTTGTTTTCCCGAAAGGACCTCGCGGCCTGCGTCCGCGAATGCGACCTGGAGATCGCGTTCCACGGCGCCATCGTCGAAGCGAGTCATTGGCCGGGTAGCCTCCGCATCAAGCTGGGCATGGAACCCCACGCTCCCCGCTCGACCGGATTGCTGTACCGCATCATCAGTTACGACAACTTTCTCATCAAGTCGGTGTGCTGCATGATCGATCTGATGGCCATATGGCTGGGACTGTCCACGGTGACCCAGGCACTGATCGCCCGGAAACCGGCGGCAGCATGACGGGCGCGAGGTGGCGGTGCCGCGGAACCGCGTGCCGCGGAACCGCGTCGTCCGGCGCCTAGTTCCGCAGAAACGCCATCGCTTCGACCGCCCGCCGGAACCCGTCCTTCAACACCTGCTCGTCGCCTCCCACGAGCAGCAGACGCACGCCTTCTTGCACCTGGCGACGGACGTTCTCCTCGTCATCCATGGAACCGAGCAGGGGATGGCCCACGGGCTTTCCCGTTCGCTGACCGGCTTTCCGCACGCGGCGGAGCGCGTCGATATACTTCGGATGGTCGAACCGGAAGGGAATTCCCAGGGAAATACACAGGTCCACGGGACCCACGATACAGCCGTCCACGCCCTCCACGGCCATGATGCCGTCGATGTTCCCTACCGATTCGGCCGACTCGATGATCGGTACGTACATCACCATGTCGTCAATTTCAGCGGTATATTCCTTTTCGAACAGTCCATAACCCGCGGCGCGGTGAGGACCCCATCCCCTTGTGCCGCGCGGCGGATAGCGGCAGGCATCGGCCCCCAGCTTCACCTCCTCCGGCGTATTTACGAAGGGGACGACGATGCCCATGGCGCCCATGTCGAGGTACAGCTTGATCAGGTCCGGGTCCGTGCGGGTGATCCGGACGATCGGCGTGGCCGGCGTGCAACACGCCGCCTGGATCTGGGCCTGCACGGCCACCGGCGTCTGCGGCGCGTGCTCCGTGTCGATCAGGATCCAGTCGAACCCGGCCAGGCCGGCCAGTTCCGCAATGGCGGGAGATCCGAATCGAAGCTGAATCCCGAAAGCGGGATTCCCTTCGTCCAGCAGTGTCCTGAGGCGGCTGTTCATTGTGATTCGCCGCCCACGACGTCCTGGAAGAAACCTAGCTCGAGGAGGCGGTCAAGCCAGCGTTGCCTCTTCGGACTGCCATCGGCGTTTGCGATCCAGTACGGGTCGACGAGGGGATCGCCGGGCCGGTGGTACGTGGTGGTCGCCTTGCCGTTGCTCGCCCCCTGCTTCCGGGTTGCCTCGAGTTCCTCCGGTGTACCGGGATTGTTGTAGTATACACAGGTGCACATGCGCCGGTCGTTGGACCCTCCGTAGCTGGCGTGCCACAACCTCAGATCGAATCCGACCACGTCCCCCGGTTCCGATGCGCAGACGTGGGACGGCACATCCTCGATGGGCAGGCCGAATTCGGGCATGCCCCGTTTCAATTCGTCGTGGTAGGGATTTCGGTGGGAACCCGGAATGACGCGCAGCGCCCCGGTCTCCGGTCCGACGGGTTGCAGGTAGTAGGCGAACTTGATGCCGTACTGGTGGATGCTGTGAGTATCCGGATGCCATCTCGTATCGCCCACGTACCGGTTCGCGTCGGACGCGACCCCCAGCGTATCGGCGCCATAGAGTTGCTCGGCGATACCGCACAGTCGTCCGTCCTCCAGCAGGCTCGCGAAGAAGGGCGTGGATCTGCCCATCATCGTGACCCAGTGGCGGACCTTGCCGTCGAAGGGCAGGTGACGGTAGGCGGCTTTCAGGCCGTGGTCGAACTCCTTGTTGATCACGGCCAGTTCGTCCGGCGTGAAGACCTGGCGCAATACGACGAAACCGAAGGTCTTGTAGTGCCGGTACTGTTGTTCGGTCAACATGACGCGGCTCCTTCATCTCCAGGTTGCGGATTCCTATAAACGGCGCAATATACGCTGCAGGCGCAGCCACCAGACGATCCAGACCGCTTCGTTGATCACGCCCTGGGAAAGCTTCGAGGTACCCGAACGCCGGTCTACGAAGATGATGGGAATTTCACGCATGCGGTATCCCTTGCGCCAGCACCGGAAGTTCATCTCGATCTGGAAGGCGTACCCGTCGGACCGAACGCTGTCCAGGTCGATATGTTCGAGTACTTCCCGCCGGAAGCACTTGAATCCCGACGTGGTGTCCCGGATGGTCATGCCCGTGATCACGCGGGTATAGATGTTGGCGATATAGCTGAGCAATAGCCGGGACATGGGCCAGTTCACCACGTTGATGCCGCTGATGTACCGGGAACCGATCACCACGTCGCAGGACGCGATCTCCTCGATGAACTCGGGGATCGTGGCGGGGTCGTGGGAGAAGTCCGCATCCATCTCGAATACGCAGTCCACGTCCTGCTGGATGGCGTGCTTGAAACCCGCCACGTAGGCGGAGCCCAACCCCAGCTTCTCGGGTCGATGCAAGACGCTGATTCTCTCGTTCTCCGCGGCCATTCTATCGGCCAGCTTTCCCGTCCCGTCCGGCGAGTTGTCATCCACCACGAGCACCCGGACATCCGGATCCAGTGCCATCAATTCGGGCAGAAGCCGCCGCATGTTCTCGAGTTCGTTGTAGGTGGGGACGATGATCAGGGATTTCATGGTTTCCGGTCGGTTTCAGGCCCGGTTCTTCAGGTTTTTTCTGATGCGCATGGCACCCGCGGCGATCAACCCGGCCAGCACCAGCGCGCTGGCGATCCGGCTCACCAGGTGGCCCGCCGTGAAGCTCGCCGGTTCGAACGTCATGACCACCTCGTGGCGCCCCTCCGGGACGGCCACGGAGCGAAGCACGTAGTTGGTTTGGAGTATTTCGGCAGGATGACCGTCCATTGTGGCCCGCCACCCGGCTGGATAGTAGATCTCGCTCAATACCAGCAGACAACGCGCGGCCGCATCCACGGTCATCTCGATGCGGTGCGGCGTGTGAAGCGTGATCTCCACCGATGAATTACCCAGCGGACCGAGTTGGTCCCCGACGGCATTTTCCAGTATCGCGTATTCGCCGGGACGGAACCCGGGATCTCTCATCGCTTCGAAGATGGCGTCCTTCTCGGCGATGACGCGCACGCTGTCCACCAGGAAGGCCCTCGGCAGTGCGGTCTCGTTCCGGTAGAGGTAACTGCCTTCGGACTCGACCAAGGAAGTAAGTCCTTCGGCCTGAAGGGGTTGCCGGGAAACCAGGTACCTGGTATTCAGCATGTTCAGCACCGGAAAAGAACTGAACCCGACCTCGTCCATGAGTTCCTGGTAGACCCCCAGTTTCGCCGCGTGGTAGCCTCCGATGCTGGAGATGCCGAAGTAGCCGAACTCATTCGAAGAGAATTCGGAGAGCGGCAGGATGCGATAGGGGCCGGGATCGTCTTTCAGTGCCTTCACGACTTCGGTTTCCCGTGCGGCATAGTAGGCTTCGATCCGCGCGGGATCATCCTCGGGGTTCACGACCCGAGAGGCTACGAGCAAAAGATCGACGACGACCAGGGCGCCCAACCCCGCGGCCAACAGCCTGGGACTCGTCTTGCGGGTGGCATAGATCAATGCGGACGCCGCGCAAAGCAAAAGCACCATGATCCACAAGTCGCCCATGAGCCGATAGAAACGCATTGCATTGACTCCGGCATGGTAATCGGCGTTGGTCACCATGGCGCTGCGTGCCCCGTGCGCTGCGTCGGCCTCTGTGTAGACGCCAGTCATGAAGGACTGGAAGGAGGATTCGAACACGGTCAGCGCCAGGACGAGCAGCAGTGCCCCACCCGCGACGACACACAGCCTTTTCGCGAAACTCCCAAGCGTGTCTTTGCCTGCCCGCATACGCTCGAGCAGTGCATGCACGCCGTAACCGGCGAGGAGCGCTACGGCGAACTGCGACAGGACAAGGATCATGACGGGCGCGCGGAACTTGCCGAAGAAGGGTACGAAATGGAGCATGACGTAGGATACGGGCGGCAGGTGCCGTCCAAAGGACACCAGGAGGGCCAGGACCGCCGCGATGACCAGGAACAGGGTCATGCGCGATCTGTTCAGCACGATGCCCGCCACGGCCAGGACCACGACGACGATGCCCAGGTAGTTCGGGAAATCGGTAAACGGCATGTCGCCCCAGTAAAGGGGACCGCCGAAACCGGCAAAGGATGGGATGATGAAGGTCAGGATTTCAACCGGCGGGAACGACCAGCTCGTGGCGAAGGGCACGTTCACATCGCTGCCCCCCACGGAAAGGCCGCGGGCGGAGTGCTGCGCGTATTCCTGCATGGGCAAGACCAGCACGGCCGCGACGGCAACGGCCAGTACGACGCCGCCGGCAAACAGCGCGGATTTCCTGACTATACGGCCTGCGGACGTTTTGTCTCGCAGGTCGTTCACCACCGCGTAAACGGCGTACAGGCCGATTAACATGGCCGTGTAGAAGGCAATCTGCGGATGGAAGGAACTCAGCTGAGAGCCCAGGGCCGCACCGAGCAACAACATGTCGAAGGGCCGTCCGCGGTCAAAGACGCGGTACGCGGCCAGGAATACCAGCGGTACGTGCATGAAGCAGATGAACCGGTTGGCATGTTCAGTGGCCATCATGTGGGTGGAAAAGACGAAGGCCGTCGCCGCGACGAAAGATGCCGGCCCGGAGAGCGACAAAGCGCGCGCAAGAAAGAACATGGACACTGCGCCGAGAAGCAGGTGGAAGAAGAATCGTCCGTGCAGCGCGTCGATGAGCCGGTCCGGCAGGACGGCGTTGACCAGGGCTTCGAAACTGTACTGCAGATGGTGATATGTGCCGCTGGCCTGGAAGGGCATGCCGCCGAAGATGTGGGGGTACCAGAGCGGCGTTTCGTCGAACGCTTCTTCGAAATCCTGCGCGAAACGGTCAAATGGTATGGCCTGTCCGATGAAATCGGGCCGGATGTCCACCTTCCCCTCGAGGATGTAGCCGCGATACACGAAGACGGCAAGCGCCGCGATGATCAGGCACAGCAGGAGATTCCCTAGATAAGGTTGGAGCTTTCGGGCTTTCGGGCTTCCTGGCCGACCGGTGGTCACGCTCGTTCTACGCTGCCCTGAAGTTGTAGCAGTGGATTTGCGTTTCGCCATCACGATGCTCTATCGGTGGTATATGTGTTACGAATGGTTACGAAGGTAATGGTACGGCACCGCAAAGTCTACTATGTGCCTGCTTCTTATTTGCTTTAGTGGTCGTGTGGAGTATGCGGTCGTGTCCTTAAAGATTACAAACATCATACTATTGTAGGACATAACGCGACTGGCAAAGCTATCCAGGTGGATCAGGAACTCCATCGAACGTTGCCCAAACAGGACTCGTAACAAAGGCAATGAGCGGTTGTAAAGATTCCACAAAGGCTTGAAACGACTATGGTTACGTGGCATCGCTTCTACAATTAACCCCAAAGGCTTTAAAAACGGGTTGTTCATTTTTGTTCGGGTAATATCAAACCCGCGAGACTCAAGGTAATCAAGTGAACTTAAGCTAAATGATCGTAAATGGGCATGTGGTTGGGTGCGATGTTTCTCTACATGTTTTTGGGACTCATGAGGGAGCGTAATGATCACCGCTTTTCTACTTACACGAACCAATTGCTCCACGGCCGTTTCGAAATCCTGAACGTGTTCCAGCACTTCACTACACAACACGATGTCAAAGGAATCTGTCTCAAAAGGCAGGTCCTGAACGTCTATGGCTTGAGAATCTACATTGTATATCTCATCCGCTCGATCGCATGCTTCTTGAGACAAATCGCAACTTTTTACGCCTGCGCCAAAAAGATGTCGTACCATCGCGCCTTTATAGCCTTCCGCGCCGCCCACATCAATGAGGCTTTCGAAGGTAAAGTGAGACAGCATATGCATAATGTGATATGTAATTATATATCGATGCAGCAGGCTTTTTTCACAATGCCCCATGCGGAAGCCATAGATTGGCTGATGGGCAAAATAGACGCCCTGACTATCGGTCTGCCTGAATCTAACGTCGAGCCAGTCCCGGGTTTTCTGTGTGTAATCATTCATAAAGCAGGTTTTCATCCTTCAGTTGACCGGGATCTTGAATCCTTCATGTATTCCACGATGAAGCGATTGAAGACGGGACCATTTCCGATGCACGAGCAGGGGAAGGGCCGGCCGAAGATAGCGATACAGAAAAAGATAGGGCAGGAACGCAAACAGATACAGCAGAAGCGGCACGTTTTTTCTCGCGAAGAGTATCCGGCTTCGTACCATATGATGCATATAGAACGGACTATTGAAACCGGCCGTTTGCGACCCCTTGTGGTGGACAACGGCCTCTGACACCAAAAGCAGCCTGTAACCGGCTTTCCGCGCCTTCAGTCCCCAGTCGAAGTCTTCGAAATAACAGAAATAGTCCTCGTCCATCAGTCCGACCTCTTCCAGGACGGCGCGTTTTACGAGAAGCGCCGTTCCCGTAACATAGGGCATTTCGCCGCGATGATCGTACTGGCCACGGTCCTCTTCGCCATGTCCGATCAGGAATCCCTGGGCCAGCCACGGGATGGTGCGGGTACCGGCCGAGTCGAGAACACCGTCCTTTCCGTACTGGAGAATCTTCGGCCCGGCCATGCCGGTATCGCCGGAGCGTTCGCCGGAGCGTTCGCCGGAGCGTTCCGCGGTTGCGACAAGCAACGAAAGCGCGTCGGGTTCCACGACCGTGTCGTTGTTCAACAGGAACACGTAGTCGGTGTCTGTTGATAGAGCATGGCGCATCCCCTGGTTGCTGCCGCGGACGAATCCCCTGTTTTCCGCGTTGCGGATCAGCGTCAAAGGCAGGTGTTCACGTCCCCACCGCTCGATGGCCTCGGGCGAGCCGTCGGTCGAACCATTATCCACGACCACGATCGAGAAGGAAGGGTAGTTCATTCGCGCCAGGGAATCCAGGCACTCCAGGGTATCCGCTTCCCGGTTCCAGTTGAGTATGACGATGGTGACGTGGGGTTCGGAAGGATTCATATTTAAGGTTCATTCCGTTGATCGGAGCGGAACGCCCATCTTCCTCACCAGGCCCCGAACGTACGCCTTCTCCGGTTTCTCCAGCAGGGAAAACGCGTAGAAGAGATAGGCGGCGGCGCCCAGGATGACCAGGGCGCCGCCCAGTGTGACCAGGGCGCCGCCGACCTCGACCCGATCGAGGGTCCAACGCGCCGCGCCGAAGAAGACCGACGAAAGGACGATGAGCATGACATACGGTTTCCAGGGGAGGAGCGCGCTTACGGGTTGCTTCAGCAGCCGGGCGTAGCGGGCCAGGTAGTAGATCCATCCGGCGGCGGTCCCGCACAGGGTGGCCAGGGCCGCGCCCCACAGGCCGAAGGCTTTGATGAACACCAGGTTGCCCGCGACGTTGACGATCAGCATGGCGGCCGCGGCCTGGACGATGATCGCGTTCCGGTCGAGGGCCCGGGCGAGCACGTCCGGGCTGTTGAAGCGGAGCAGGAGGAGCAGGGCGTAGATGCCCAGGACCCGGTGGCCCTCGAAGTAGGCGTCCGGGAGGATGAGCCGGTACAGCACGTCGGAGAAGAGAAAGACGAAGATCCCCGCGGGGACGATGGCGATCATGCCGTACCTGGAGCACTTGCGCCATAGGGCGGCCATGGACGGATGATCACCGTTTTCGGCGTAACCCACGTAGGTGGAAAAGAACACCGAACCGAACACGCTCATCAGGATGCCGGCAATGGGCAGTTCGATGGCCGAAACGCTGTAGATCGCGAAGCTGGAGGCGCCCAGGAAAGCGCTGATCATGATTTTGTCCAGGCTCCCGTTGATGAAGGGGATGAATCCCGCGACGCCCAGCCCGAAGGCGTAGCGGTACTGGGCCCGGGTCTCGATGCCCCGCAGCCGGAAGGACAGCAGCTTCCTGTTGTGCAGGACGATTCCGTATAGCAGGGACTGGATCCCTTCCAGGACGACGATCAGCAGGATGAGCGGGTAGATGGCCGCGATCAGGCCCGAGAACAGCGCACCGGCGATGGCCAGGATGCGCAGGAGGTACTGAAACACGCGCAGGCCGCTGGCGGCGGCCGTGTGACCGCTTCCGACCAGGGCGTTGTGGGCGGTCATGTTGACGAAGAGGAACAGGGCGATCAGGAGATAGGCGCCGATCTCCCGGAGATAGGGACCCAGTTCCGTGTGGATGAGCACATAGGGGTCGATCACGCCTTCGAAGAGCAGGATGAGAACCAGGAAGATCAGCGAGCAACTGGCCAGGGTGTTCCCCACGTACCTGCGGGCGTCCGGGCCGTATTTGCCCGATATGAAGAAGAAGACGCTCTCGATCAGTCCGGCGGCGAACAGGTAGGCGATTCCGGCCGCCAGAATGCCGTAGCGGTAGGGCGCCAGGTATTCCGGGTCGAAGAAATGGGCGATGACGATCGACTGGAAGACCTGCAGCACGCTCGCGATGAGCAGCGCGGCATAGAGTATGACGGCGGCGCTTCGTTTTGACATGGGCCCGTCAGGCGGTGGGCCTGCACCGGCGGGTAGGCTCAGACCCCGTCCCTCAGCATCTCCGCGACCGCGGTAACGGCGCGGTCCGCCTCGTCGAGGGTATTGTAAATGTGGGGAGAAAGCCGGACGTTGGGTCCCATGCCCGCACCGGCGATATGGTACGTCGTATAGAGCTTGTCGAAGACCTTGCGCGGATCGAGTTCGCCCGGCTTGAAGATGACGACGCCGGCCGAAAGCGCGGGTTCCATGGACGTTCTAAGCTCGATGCCCGGCAGGCCGGACAGCCCTTCCTTGATGGCCGTGGCCACCTGGCGCATGCGGGCCTCCACCCGGGCGGGCCCGATCTTCTCGTGGAACTCGACGCCCCGTCCCGTGGCCGTCAGCGCCGCGTCGTCCCGCTGCCCGAGGACCTCGTACTTGCGCGCGCTTTCCTCCACTTCATCCCGCCAGCCCGCGCTCACGATGGCCGGCCACACGGCGTCCTGGCTGTCCTTGCGAACGTAGAGCACGCCGACCTCTTTGGGGCCCATGAACCACTTGTGCGCGCTGCCGGAGTAGGCGTCGCAGCCCATGTCGGCGAGGTCGATCTCCAGGGCGCCGAAACTCTGGGCGCCGTCGACCAGGGAGAACACGCCGCGGGACCGCGCCGCCGCGCATAGTTCTTTGGCCGGCATGGTCAGCCCGGTGGTGTTGGAGACGTGCGTGAAGGACATGACCTTCGTCGCCGGGGTGTACGCCCGATTAAAGGCATCGATGATTTCGTCTTCGCCGCCGGGAATCACGGGGACCGACACGTAGTTGATCTTGAAGCCGAACCGCCTGGCCTTGACCTGCCACGCCTGGTTGTTCGAGGGATGGTTCAGGTCGGAAAGCATCACCTCGTCGCCCGCCCCGAGATGGTAACCGGTGCTGATGGCGTTGTTGGCCTCGCTCGTGTTCCGCACGAGCGCGATCTCGTCGGGGTGGGCGCCCAGGAGACGCGCCATCTTCCCGCGCGCGTCTTCTCTGATCTGCCGGTACTTGGTCCGATTGTGAAACGACGCGTCGTAATCCAGGTCACGGGTGTACTTGAAGACCGATTCCATCACCGGGTAGGGCGAGGGGCAGAGATTCGCGGCGTTCATCAGCGCCAGGTTGTCCCGGAGGAGGAACTGGCTCCGGACCGCGTGCCAGTAACGCTCGCCGCCGGGATCCGTGCCGGAGGCCGCCGTCTCCAGATCCTGGGGCGCGTCAACCTTCGGTGATGCGGAGGCGGAGGTACCGTAAACCAGGGCGCCGCCCGCGGCGATCCCGCCGGCCAGCCGTTTCATGAATGATCGGCGGGACACCTGCCACGCCGATTCCGGTATGCTCTCGATTGCGTAATCGTCCTGGATCATCCTCAACCTCCGGAAGTGTGGTTTTGACCTGTGCTAGAAGTCGATCGCGACTCCGAAATGGGCCGTAATGAGATCGGTGGTCGACTTGGTGATGTTGAGTTCGGCCGAACCCGCCCTGCGGACGATATCGCCCCGCTTCAGGTAATCGGCTTCGGAACCGTCATGGTAGCGCATCCTGAGTTCCAGGGAAACGGACCGCAGGGAGCGGTTCCGCGGCGTCCGGTCTTCGCCGCCGCTCCATACTTCGATCAGGACTCCGCCGCCCACGCCCTTGGTAAAGGCGAAGTCATCGAGGTTCGTGGAACTGGCGATATCCTCGCCGCTGAACCGGGGGAGGTCCTCGATCGTCGTGCTGGTGAAAAGGTAGTGGAAACCCACGACGCCTTCCACGTAGAAACGCAGCGGGGCGGGATAGGTCTGCAGACGGAGAAAGGCGTTCATCGAGAAGATGTTGTTCTCGGTAACCACACCGACGAGGACATCGGGTATCGTCAGGCTGAACTGCTCGGTGCGCCGCTCGTGGCCGTAGATCATATAGCCCAGGTCCAGGCCGACCACGGCGGGCGTCCGGGGGATCATGTAGCCCACGTATCCCGATATGCCGATACCCGGGTTCTTGACGTTTTCACCGAACTCGCCCGACGGGAAACCGCCGAGGATGCCGAATCCGGTGATGACGACGGGAGGCACGTCCACAGCCTCCTCGTCCTGCGCGTTGGCCGGGGCCGGCCGCGCCAGGCTGAACAGGACGGCCAGGACGGCCAAGGCCGAAACATGCGCAAGGTACGTTGCGCGGCTTAATGTGCGGCTGAATATACGGCTTGATATACGGCTGGATATACGCTGCATAGAAAAAGTCCGTGTCGAAGGTTTTGGTTTACTCGCGATCGTTCGCGTCATGCTGATCGGCCACGGGCACGGGACGATAGAGCCCGTCGTGGTTCAGGACGGTTGTTCCCCGATTTCCGCGAACACGGAGGACCAGCGCAAACGGTGGCTGTCCTCGATATAGTCGGGAATGAACCCCAGTCCGAGATAGGTCCTGACGGCCGGCACGCGGAAATCGTCCGTACCCAGAAAAGCGGCGGCGTAGCCACGCTCCCGCATGTAATGGAGCACGGCCAGGGTAACGAGGCGGCCCAGTCCCCGTCCGCGGTGAGCCGGTTTCGCGCATACCATGTGTACCTGCGCGGCGTGAACCTGCGCGGCGCTTATGCCCTCGGGCTGGACGTCATAGGCGCAGGCCGTGGCCACGGCTTCCCCGGCTTCCCCCGTCCGCATTGCGAAGAAACACCCGTCCGCCATGAACGGTTCCGTATCCGTCAACTCTTTGCGGCATTTCTCCGCCGTCCAGTCCGTCCCGATGCCCGTGTTCATGATCTCGCACCAGGCGGCTTCGTCGCCGGGCCGGTAGGTCCTCAGCGCATACCCGTCCGGCACGCTGATTTCCGGCAGGTCTTCCAGGTCGGGGCGCATCATCCGGAGCTGTTGTTCAGGCATGGACGCCCCGCTTCCTACACGTCACATCCGACGCTCCGCAGGTGCGCCACCGAGTCCGCAACGCGCCGGCAGGTCTCCTCTTCGTTGAGCGATTCCCCTTCCACGCCCTCGATCTCCATGGTGAACGGTCCGTGGAACCCGTGGGCGTTCAACCGGTCGAATACCGTCTTGAAATCGACGATGCCCTCGCCGAAAGTGGGAAAGCACCAGGTCTTGTATTGGCCGTCGGTATCCTTGAGATGCATGCTGCCGATGTAGTCGATGACCTTTTCCATTTCGTCGACGTGGTCCACCTCCCGGTTGTAGTAGTGGATGTTGGCCGTGTCGTAGTTCACGCGGACGTTGGGATGGTCGACGCCGCGCATGGTCTCCATGGCGACGGCCGCGTTGGTGATCAGGTCGGGATGGGTTTCCATGCCGATGGTGATCCCGTATCCGGCGGCCTTTGCGCCACAACGGTGCAATCGCTCGTAGACCACGCGCTTCTCCAGGTCCCCGGCCTGTACGCTTACGAAAAGCACGCCAGCGCCCAGGGCCGCGGCGGCGTCCAGGTGCGGGGTCAGCCGCGCGTCCACGTCGTCGTACTGGATCTCCACCGGGCACTGCAGGCTGCTGGCCGAAAGGCCGTGATCTGCGAGCCTGGACTTGACCCCGGCGACCTGGTCCGGCGCGGGTGCGTCGATTTCCACGTGATGAACGCCGATCGCGGGCAGATGGGCATAGGCGGATTCGCTGTACTTACCGTAGCTTGCCGTTCGGCACGCAAGCAGGTTGGCGGGCATATGGATCCTTCTTTCGGATTGATCCTTACTAATGGGAAACGGAGCGGACAGATACCGGAATGAATACTGTTCGAAATATAACGGAAGTAAAAAGGAGGGTCAAGGTGTCGTAGCGTGAGGTACAACGCAATCGTCGGCGTCATGGATAATGACGTCGCGGCAGGCACGTAAAACGAACAGACTGTCGTAATGCTTGCAGGAGACAGCGTACATGCCGAATTCTCAGGGGCAGACGCTCTGTAAAGTTCGTGTTGGCCGGCAGCAGGCGGACAGAATTGTAGCCTCGCAAGCGATTAATGGTTGTTTTGTGCTACATATCAACATCGAGACCGTGAATGGTTCCTGTCCATAGAGATCTGGATTTAATGAAAGTTCGGGAGTTTATGAGACGACTGCGTGCGGACGGATGGATCGAGGTCCGTCGTCGCGGGAGTCATCGAGTAATGCGGCACCCTACAAAACGAGGCATTGTCGTAGTTGAAGATGGCTCGGACTGAGTACCTGATCATTGTAGAGAAATTCGGCACCGGAGCGTACAGCGCCTACGTACCTGAGCTTCCGGGCATAGGGGTTGCCGGGAAGACCGAAGATGAGGTTCATGAACTGGTGGCCGACGCGATCAGGCTGTATCTCGAAGAGCATCATCGGGATGGTGACCGGGCAACAGATCCCGTTGTGGTGAATCACTATACCGTTACGATTTGACCCTAGACGCCTGGTGCACGCCGAGTTTGAACTGAATCAGTACGATTCCACGTCCCTGGGCGGACCCGCACCCCGCGGACTCAAGAGCGTCCCTGTGCAACTTGCGAACGACCCACGGCACGGGGTTTTCAAGCACTTACCCTATAACCTGAGCTTTTTGTTTATCGGCGGTTAATGACGCCCTAAGCGGTCAGAAGCCCCGCAGGCCTGCAACCCACTTCATCAGCCCCTCCGCGGGCAGGTCAGGTTTCAGGATGGGCGTCCGTACGCCCCGGGTCCGCAGCAGGACCTCGGCGGCCTGGTAACCGCTGCGCACGGCGCTTTCCATGGTCGCCGGCCAGCCGGTCTGCACCCAGTCTCCGGCGATGGAGAAATTGGGAAATGGGCTGGATGGACCGGGGCGCAGCGCGTCGCAGCCGGGCCTGGGTGCGAACGTGGCCCGGCCCTCCTTGACGACGATGGCCTTGAGCAGTTTGGCCCGGCGCACGGCGGGCAGGAGGGATTCGAGATCTTCCATGGCCTGATCGATGATGACCTGCCGGGGTGTTTTCATCCAGTCGTCGGATGCGCTGACCACTAGGCCGAGATAGGCGCCGCCGTTATCCGCGGAGAAGGCACCGGCGTGCCGGCTGGACTGGTTGAATATCCACTGTATCCTCCGGCCGATCACCGCGGCGTAGCCCATTTCCGTCACGGGCCGGTCGAACCAGACGTGCACGGCCGTGATGGGCGAGACAGACAGCCCGTCCAGTATCGCGAAGTAGGGATCCGAGGCATGGCCCTGTGGCAGCAGCTTGCGCAGGACGTCGAATGGCAGGGCCGAAAGGTAGGCCCCGGCTTCGACGGACGAACCGTCCTGCAGCGAGATGGAAGCCACCTTGCCGCCGTGTACGGAAATGCCGGTGACGCCCCGGTTGAACACGACGCGGCCGCCCCGCTGCTCGATGTAGTCTATGCAAGGCGCGTAAAGATCTCCCAGCGGAACGGCGGGCAGTCCCACCTCGTATCCGCTGCGATTGAGCAGCATGGCCCGGACGGCCGTACCAATTCCGTAGTCGGCATCGATGTCGACCAGTTCATCGTTGAGCGCGCTGATCAGGAAGGGTTTCCAAAAAGCCTCGACGGCGCGATCCGTTGCCCCGTGGGCCTCGAGCCAGGCGGCCATGGAATCCGGTGAAGGCTCGGTACCGCGTGACGTTGCCGAAGCGGGCGCTGCCGAAACGGACGCCGCTGCCGAGGCGGTCGCCTCTGATGGTTCGCCGCTCCTTCGTAGTCTGGCAACGTGGCGTATCATGCCGGCCACGGTTCGGACGATCGACAGCTTGTCCCGGATGCCCATGGTTTTCAGCCGCAGGAACGATGGAAACAGGTGAAGGGGCGGGGGAAGCGCCGAGGGCCGGATGACCGAGACCCGGCTGGACTCGTCGATGAACGGGATGTCCTCGTGGAATTCGATATGTTTCGCGACACCGAGGCGCGCGTAGAAGTCGAGCAGGTTGACGCAGCATCCCAGGAGCACGTGCTGGCAGTTGTCTACCCGTTCGCCGCTCGACGGATGTATGAAGGAGGTGGCGCGGCCTCCGAGGATCGGACGTCTCTCGTACAACTCGACCTGGAAGCCGGCATCGGCCAGTGCGACCGCGCCGGCCAGTCCGGCCAGCCCTCCTCCGATGACGATGACCTGGCTCATACGCGCTTTCGGATCAGCGCTCGGGCCGTGATGGAGAGTTTCTTCCACGGGGACAGGCCGATGCGCTGGCTATAGACGTCGTACTGGCGGCGGGGGATTTCTTCGAGACACGCCCTGTAGATGCCGATCATCGTCGCCAGGCACGCCCGGCTCGAGGGTTGAACGAGCGGCAGGAGCGGCAGTGCCGCATCGTAATAGCTTCTGGCGCGTTCGACCTGGAAACCCATCAGCCGCCGGAACGGGTCGTTGAAAAGTCCGTCCCGCAGGTTCTCTTCCGGGTACCCGAAGGCGTCGAGGTCCTCCTGCGGCAGGTAGACGCGCCCCATCCCGGCGTCTTCCCGGATGTCTCGGAGTATATTGGTCAGCTGGAAGGCGATGCCGCAGGACTCGGCGTACCGCTCGGCCTCTTCGCCCTCGTATCCGAAGATGCGTATGCACACCAGTCCCACGGCGGAAGCCACGCGGTAGCAGTACTGGTACAGGTCCTCGAAGGTGGCGTAACGGGTCACGATAAGGTCCATTTCCGCGCCGTCGATAATGGCGTCGAAGTACGCCCTGGGGATATCGAATCGCCGCACCGTATCGATGAACGCCGGCAACATGCCGCTGTCAGCCGGTGTTTCGCCGTCTCCGGCCGGCGTGCCGCCGTCTCCGGCTGGCGTGCCGCCATAAGCGCCGTCTCCGTCACAGGCGCCGTCTTCGCCATAGGCGCTATCCAGGATCTCGCGGCAGGCCATAAGCCGGGATTGCCGGTCCGCCGTCCCGGCCTCCCCGGCCTCCTCGTCGACGATATCGTCACAGTAGCGCATGAAGGCGTAGACCGCGCAAATGGCCCGTCTTCTTTCGGCCGGCAGGACGAGGAAGGAATAGTAGAAGTTCTTCGCCCTCGACTTCGCGACCGCGCGGCAGAAATCATAGGAACGTTCTAGCGAATCCATAGTCGTTTCAGTGCGTATTTCAGAAAAAGGCCGGCCTTCCGGGCGGATGACAGGGTGGGGCGGCGGGACAGCACGTCGAAACGCCGTCTTTCGATCTGATCCAGCAGGGCGGAACCGCACCGGTTGAACAGTTCGATGTCCAGCCCGGCCCTCGCGTCCACCATCCCGCACAGCCCGAGTCCCTCGTCGAACAGCTTGCGCGTCCGGTTCACCTGGTACGACATCAGTCCCCTGAATCGCTCGTCGACGACCCCGGCTTCGAGGTCCTCTTCGGTGTATTGGTACCGGTCCAGATCCTCCAAGGGCAGGTAGATCCGGCCCTTTTTCAGGTCTACCCGCACGTCCTGCCAGAAATTGGCCAGTTGGAGCGCGGTGCACGTGGCGTCGGACAGCAACTGGCGTTCCCTGTCCCGGTAGCCGCACAGGTAGAGCACGAGACGGCCCACGGGATTGGCGGAGTAGCGACAGTATTCGAGCACGTCCTCGTAGGTCCTGTAACGCGTCACGACCTGGTCCTGCCGGAACGCGGTCAGCAGGTCACGGAACGGGGCAATCGGTATATCGAACCGGTCGATCGTTTCCCGGAGTGCGATGAATACCGGATGACGGAATTCGTTTTCGTAACAGGCCTGCAATTCGCCGTCCCACCAGTCGAGCAGTTCGAGGGACAGGCCGGTGTCTCCGGTTTCGTCGGCGAGGTCGTCGGACCACCGGCAGTAGGCGTAGACATGGTAGAAGTGCCGCCGGAGCGCGGTGGGCAGAAAGGGGGAAACGACGATGAAATTCTCGTAGTGCCGCCGCGCGAGGCGTCTGCAGTACCTGTGGGCGGACTCCAGGGAAGCGTCCCCGGCGCCGGGCAGCGCGTCGAGCGCGAGATCATTGAACCGAAGTACGGCTTCCGGCAGATAGTCGGGTAACTGGGACATGAATAAGACGCGGAAAGACCGTCTCCGGGCCCGCCTGGAGCGCCAGGATCGCCTGACCCGCGCGGTCCGCCTGGCCTGATTTCCCCCGGTTGAATGCGGGGTGGTCTGTCCGGCCAGGCGTCGGGCTTGACCGCAGGCGGCCGGCGGCAGGATGCCGGTACGTGTACTCCTCGCTCCGGCCGTGTTTCTGCCGGGTTCCGCCGCCTTACCCACCGCTGCAGGCGAATTCCAGTACGAGTTCCTCTTCGAGGCGGTACTCGATGAGGTCCTTGATGGTTGCGATTTTCAGATGATGCTCGTCGGCGATTTCGACCAGCCGGGGAAGACGGGCCATGGAGCCGTCCTCGTCCAGCACCTCGCACAGGACCCCCGCCGGGTAGAGACCGGCCAGTCGCATCAGGTCGACCGTGGCCTCGGTGTGCCCGTCTCGTTCCAGCACGCCGCCGTCGCGTGCCTGCAACGGGAAGAGGTGTCCCGGCCGTTCGAAGTCCTCCGGCGCCGTATCCGGATCCACGAACAAACGGGCGCTTCTTGCCCGGTCATGGGCGGATATGCCGGACGTCACGCCGTTTACGGCATCCACGGATACCGTGAAGGGCGTGTCCGCGGTCGATGTCTTCCCATCGACCATGATGGGTATGTCCAGCTCTGCAAGCCGCTGTTTCGTGGTGGGCAGACAGATCAGCCCCCGTCCGTGCATCGACATGAAGTTGATGATTTCGGGCGTGACCTTTTCGGCGGCCACCATGAAGTCGCCTTCGTTCTCGCGGTTCTCGTCATCGATGACGATCAGCACCCGTCCTGCCCTCACTTCTTCCACGGCCTCTGGTATGGTGCAGAAATGGGATAACATTTCGCTTACCCCCTATTCTAAGGTGTAATTAAACACGAGCGGCGCGGTCTCACAATCGGATTCGCAAGTGATTGGGTTCTCAGGAAAATCGCGCCTTTCGCCGTGTCTTGGTGGAAAGTTAGACATATGCTCATATGGGGATTATATTCATACCAATTATGAAATGCATGAGGTCCCCGTGAGTATTCTGTGAGGAACGTATGAATCACCCGATTTTTCCTTCGAAATCCGCCAAATGAGCCCCGAATGACGCAACAGACCGCCGCCAAAGGCTTCCGCTTCGACGACTTCGTGCTGGACATCCAGAACCGCCAGGTCCGCCGGAAACACGCCGTGCTGCCTTTGAGTTCCAGGTATTTCGACGTACTGGTGCTGCTGGTATCCAACGCGGGGCAGCTTGTGGAGAAGAACCGCATCTTCGACGAAGTCTGGGAAGACGTGATCGTCAGCGATACGGCGCTGACCCAGTGTATCAAGTCGATCCGGAAACAGTTGGAGGATGACGCGTCGAATCCCCGTTACGTCAAGACGGTGCCGAAGCATGGGTACGTCTTCATCGGCGAAGCGGTGGAGATCGTGGACGAACCGTCCCGGCAGGCCGCTAAAGACGAGCCGACCCGTCCGTACAAGTTCCTCGATTACTACACCGAAAACGACCAGGGCCTGTTCTTCGGCCGCGAGGAGGAAATCGAGAACATCTGCTCCCGCATCCTCGCCCGGCGCTCGTTTCTCCTCTACGGCCGTTCCGGCGTCGGCAAGAGTTCGATCCTCCGGGCCGGCGTCATCCCCCGGTTGCAGGACCAGGGCCACCTGACGTGTATCATCCGGAGTTTCACCGATCCACTGCAGCACATGCAGCGGATGGTCCGGCGGCTCGTAACGGGCAACGGAGCGGGCGGCTTCGATCCGGACGGTGCTTCCCTGCAGGAACTGCTGCGACGGAACTGGTCCGGCTCCGCGTCCCGCATCGTCGTCATGCTGGACCAGTTCGAAGAGTTCTTTCTCCTGCTCGATGAGCAGGGCCGGGAGGCGTTCGTCGATGAACTCGGCGTGATCATGGAAGACGATGGGCTGCCCCTGCAGTTCGTATTCGTGATGCGGGAGGATATGCTCGCGGAGATGAGCCGGCTCAAACCGGCGGTCCCGGAGATCTTCCACCATGAATACCGGCTCGGCCGATTGACCTCCGAACAGGCCGCGCAGGCCATCACGGGTCCGGCCTGGCGGGTCGGCTGCCGGTTTGAAGACGCGCTCGTCGACCGCCTGCTGGAGGATCTCTCCGATGAGGACTCGGTCGATCCGCCCCACCTGCAGATCGTGTGCGATACGCTGTACGATCAGCGCAATACGAGAAACCTCATCACGGAATCGGCTTACGACCAGCTTGGCGGCGCTTCGCAGATCCTGGCCGACTATCTCGCCAGGGTCCTTCGCCGGTTTTCGGCGGCCGACCTGTCCGTGGTGCAGCAGGTGCTCCTGGCGCTCATTTCTGCAGAGGAGCGGCTCATCGTCGTGCGGGAGGCCGAACTGGCTACGCGGATCCAGGCCGGCGACCGGTACGACGCCGACGCCCTCGGAACGCTGCTCGGGGAACTGGTCGACGCCCGTATCGTCCGGCGCAGGAACCAGGAAGGGGAAGGGTGGCTGGAACTCGCCCACGAATGCATGATTCCGGAGGTGTCCCGCTGGCTGACCGGCAGCGTTTACGAAGCGAAGCAGGCGCGCAGCCTGCTCGAACGGTCGGTGGAGAACTACCGGACCTACCAGCTCATCATGGACCGCGAAACCCTGGACCTGCTCGCACCCTATTTGGAAGAAATCGGCGTCTCCGGCGATGAAGCGTACCTGCTCTGCATCAGTCTGCTCAACCGGGACCGGCCCGTGCCGTCCTGGCTGGTTGAAAAGGTGCCGGATGCGGTGAACGTGATTCTGGAGGCCATGTACAACGATCGCCGGGAAGTCCGCAAGCGGGCGGTGGAGTCATCCCGGCCCGTGCGTTGCGCGGCGCTGAACAACCGGCTCCGGAACCTCGCGTTGCGGGATCCCATGTTGAGTGTGCGCCGGGCGGCAAGTATCGAGCTGGCGGACTGGTTCGGTTCGGCCGTGGAATCGATACTGACCCGACCCACGGGCAACGAGTCCGTCAGCCGCCTCCAGCGGGCGGTAAGCCTGGCTTTTCTGCGGGAACAGAACCGGTCGGTCAAGCTCTCCCGGCTGTACCGGGTCATGGTGATGGTCGGTTTCGTATTGATGCGCCTGCAACAGGGCGGGATCGACATCATGCAGCAAGGCATCGGCGGTACCTTCGGCGGCGCCGTGTCCGGCCTGTTCGGCGGGCTGCTTCTCGGAACCGCCCTGGCCGCCGCCAGTTCCGGGCTTTCGCCGGAGGCGCTTACGCCCATATTCGTCCTGGCGGGCCTGGGGGTGTTCGGCGGCGCGTTCGGCGGCGCGGGCGTGTCCTTCGGCATGGTCGCGCTGCGGCGCGTATCCGGGAGATACAGCCGGTGGCTCGGCGTACTGGGCGGCGCGCTGGGCGGCGGCATGGTGGGCACCGCGTTCAACCTGTACAGTGCCGATACCCTTCAGACCCTGTTCGGCCGGCAGCCCGCGGGTCTTACCGGCGGTCTCGAGGGCGCTTTCATCGGCGCGGGCGTGGCCCTCGGACCGGTCGTCACGTATTACCTGGCCAGGCGGCCCGGGCAGTGGCGAAGCCTGCTCTACATCGTCTTCGGCGCGCTGGGCGGCATGATCGCCAGTATCGTCCTGACCGTGATGGGCGGCAATATGTTCACGGCCAGCCTGGAGACCCTGCGGCAGTCCTTCGATGCGTCGCAGATTCGGCTTGAAACCATCGCGACGATCTTCGGGGAAGGAGAGTTCGGCCGCACCACCCAGGTCGCCCTGGGCGCGCTGGAGGGGCTGCTCTTCGGTGGGGGCGTTACGGCCGGCATCGAGATCTTCACGCGCTCGAGGGAGCGTGTCGAAGGGCGGTTCGGCAAGGGGATGAACCGTGGACCATCGTAAGGAAGGCACGGGTCTTCCAGGCGAATTCGAGGTGATCCGGCGTATCGGGCACGCGCTGCCCGATACGGACCCGAGTGTCCTTTTGGGGGTCGGCGATGACGCCGCGGCCGTGGCGCCCGCGCCCGGCATGACGACCCTGCTGACGACCGACACCTTCGTTGAAGGCGTGGATTTCGACGTGGCCTTCTCGTCCTGGCGGCAGATCGGATGGAAGTGCATGGCCGCCAATTTCAGCGATATCGCGGCCATGGGCGGCGTGCCCAGGCACGCGCTGACGACGCTCTGCCTTCCGGCCCATCGCGCCATGGAAGACGTGGAAGCGCTGTACCTGGGGTTTCGCGACCTGGCCGGGCACGTTGGCCATCCCGTGTCCATCGTCGGAGGCGATCTGAGTTCGACGGACGGGCCGACCGTCATCTCCATCACGGTGAGCGGTGAAGCCGCGGAGGAACACATCACGCGGCGCAGCGGCGCCCGGGCGGGTGACATCCTGTGCGTGACCGGACTCCTGGGCGCGAGCGAGACCGGCCTCCGCCTGCTTCGTGCGGCACGAGAGCAACCGGCCGCGGAAAATCCGGCAATGGAGGAGACGGCGGCGCAAGGGCGGACGGTACAGCCGGCGTCGAATCAACCAACGGACCGGTTCGAAGGCGTGCTGCGCCGCCACCGCACCCCCGTTCCACGGGTCCGCGAAGGCGTTCTGTTGGCGAACAGTGGGTGGGTCCGTGCCATGATCGACGTGAGCGACGGGCTCAGTTCAGACGTCCTGCACGTGGGTCGCGACAGCGGGGTAGGGTTGAACCTGGATGGGAACGCCCTGCCCATCGCGGAGGAAACCAGGCGGGCCATGGAGGAGCTTCGGCTCGATCCCGTCGGGACCGCCCTGGAAAGCGGTGAGGAATTCGAGCTGCTGTGCGCCGTAGCGCCGGAGGGGGTGGAGCGCCTGGCGGCCGAACTCGCGGAGCGTACCGGAACGCCGCTGACCCCCATTGGCGAATGCGTGACCGCCGCCCGGAGATACACCATTACGGATCACACCGGATCCCGGCCCCTGCGCCCGAAGGGGTACGAACATTTCAGTGGTTGAAGTCAGCGGCTGACGGCAGCGGCTAGCGGCTAGATTTCTATTTCCACGGCTTCTTCGGTCACCCGGACCGGGAAGCAGGTGAGGTTTTCGTAGGCCGGAGGTGACAGGACGTCGCCCGTGGTCACATCGAAAGACGCGCCGTGGAACGGACACCAGAGGTCGGTGCCGTCCAGTTCCCCTTCGCTCAGGGGCGCGCCCATGTGGGGGCAGAAATTGTCGGCGGCATAGTACTTCCCGTCCACGTTGCAGAGGACGATCTCCTTCCCGCTGATCGAGACCATCTTCATCTGGCCCGGACTCAGCTCATCCAGCTCCGCCGCCTTGACGTATCCCATGTGCGCATGCTCCTCTTTCGATTCCGCGTGATCCGGGTCCCGGATTCGTTCGGCCGCCGACACGCGCCGTCAGCCGGGAATGATGATCCGCTGACCGATTTGCAGCCGCCTGGCCTGCACGTCGGGGTTCGCCCGCATTAGGGCCGCGACGGTCACCCTGAAGACCCTGGCGATCCGCGCCAGCGTATCCCCGGACCGGATGTTGTAGGTCACCGCACCGCTTGTTGCCCTTCCGCTTCCGTTTCCCGACAGGCGAAGCACCTGGCCGGGGTGGATGATGTCTCCCCGCAACCCGTTGGCCAGTTTCAGCGCCACGACGGATGTCCCGTAGTACCGGGCGATGCGGGTCAGTGAATCGCCGCGCCGCACGGTGTGTGTAGCGGCATCCTTCGGCGTACCGTAAGAAGCCGTCTGACCGGCCCATAACTGTCCACTGTAGTTCCTTCCGGGTACGCGGAGGAGCTGGCCGACGCGGATCAGGCTGCCCCGGATCCGGTTCATGCTCCGGAGCCTGCTGACCGAAGTCCGGAATCTGCGGGCGATGTGGCCCAGGGTATCACCCCGCCGCACGCGGTACCTGCGTACCTCGGGAGGGGGCTTGAAATTCGACTCCGGAAGCTCGTCGAGACTGCCGAGCAGGGTCGTACCCGCGCCCAGGGGTACGCGCAACGAGAATCCGGTGGGCGGCGTCACGCCGTACCGGATGTCGGTGTTCAGCGCCTTGAGATCGTCCTGCGGCATGGCGAGCAGGTCGGCGACGTGCTGCAGCGCGACCGACTTGTCGATGCGCACCTCTTCGAAGAGGTGGGGATCGTGGGTCTCCGGCCACTCGACGCCGTATTTCTCGGGGTTCTCGATGATATGCAGCACCGCGAGGAACTTAGGTACATAGTTCCGGGTTTCCCTGGGCAGCCGCATTTTCCAGTAATCCCGGTTCCCCGTCCGGTTGATCTCGCGGAGCACCCGGTACTCTCCGCAGTTGTACGCCGCCATGGCGAGAAACCAGTCGTCGAACATGGTGTACAGGTCCCCCAGGTAGGCGAGGGCGGCCGGGGTGGCCTTGATGGGATCGAAGCGGTCGTCTACCCAGCCGGACCGCTGGAGTCCGTACCGCTTTCCCGTGTCGTAGATGAACTGCCACATGCCCGCCGCGGACGCCCACGAGAACGCCCTGGGTTTGAAACCGCTTTCGACGATGGGCAGCCACTGAAGCTCAGCTGGCAGGCCCCGGGCGGCCAGTTCTTCGCGGATCATCGGGGTGTAGCGCCCGGACCGCTGGTACGAGGCCTTGAGTATGTCCAGGCTTCTGCCTTTGAGAAACAGATTGATCTGTTGCGTGACGCGGCGGTTGAGTACCCTGGGGATCGAACCCCGGACTTCGGCGGCGGCGCGGCCCCTGGCCTGGATACGATCCACCAGCGGCCCGAGCTTCCTGAGGAGGTCGGCCTGCGCGGGGGTGGCCGCGTGCTTCTGGTCGTCGCTCAGCAGGACGAGCAGCCCAAGCACTTCGTCGACCGCGGCGCGCGCGGCCGTGGTATCGGATCGTTCCAGCGCCGAGAGGGCCGCGTCATAGCGCAGCCTGGCGTCGGCGAGCAGGCTGGCCGGGTCCCGCATTGCCAGGGAATCGGCCGGGGCGACATGATCGAGGGTAAGATCCGGGTCGGACGGTTCCTCCACTGCGACGGTATTCCCGGCGGTATCCGCCGTCCCGGTCGGGGGCGTGGTGCGCGCGCCCGGTTCAAGGGTCCGGGGGGCCGCGCAACCGACGGCCAGTACAAGGCCTATGAGCGGGAGGTGTCTAATCATATCCGTTTCATCGATTCAGATACCGATATCGCTGCCGGACCTCGATCCACCACCCCGGCAATTGCCTCCAAAGCCATCTGAAATATATGGCCAACCTCCGGGTAGGCAAGGGCTTTTGAAAAAAGAGTGTTTCGTCAGGACGCGTTCTTGACGCGTGATGACTTCGCGCATTCGGCAAGCGCCCGGTCTATTTCCTCGACCACCCACGGATCTTCTTCGGTCTTCCGCGCTTTCTCCAGTTCCGCCAGCGCCCCGGCGCCGCCGACGTTTCCCAGCGCCCAGGCCGCATGGCCCCGGACCAGCGGTTCGTCGTCGCCCAGCGAATCGGCGAGGGCGGGAACCGCCCCGGGGTCCTTCGTGTTGCCCAGGGCTACGGCGGCGTTCCGCAGCAGGCCGCGCCGCTTCGTCCGTTTTACGGGACTGCCCTTGAACCGGTTCCTGAACGCCTCCGGCGTCAACCCCAGCATTTCGATGAGGTCCGGCATTTCGTTCCAGGGACGCGCAGCAAAGGCCGGAAGGCCGGTTTCGGGTGCGCTGCGGTTCCAGGGACAGACATCCTGGCAGTCGTCGCACCCGAACACGCGGTCTCCCATCGCCGCGCGGTACTCCAGGGGAATGGCACCCTTCAATTCAATGGTGTGGTAGGAAATGCAGCGGCGCGAATCGACCACGTAGGGTTCGACGATGGCGTCCGTGGGACAGGCTTCGAGGCACAGGGTGCACGTGCCGCAGTGATCGGCCGTGGGCCCGTCCGGGTCCAGTTCGATGTCGAGGAGGATCTCCCCGATCAACAGCCACGAACCGACGCGCTTGTGGATGAGGTTGGTGTGCTTCCCGAACCACCCCAGGCCGGCGCGGACGGCGAACTCGCGTTCCAGCACGGGCCCCGTGTCCACGTATACCTTCCCTTCCACGGGACGGCCGGCCCTCTCCTGTACGAATCGAAGCAGCGCCAGCAGCTTCTCTTTCATCACGTCATGGTAATCGTCGCCCCGGGCGTACCGGGCGATTTTGCCGCGGGGCGGGGCGGCCTGCATGCCGGAGACGGGATCCGGGTCCGGACAACGGTAGTTCATGGCGACCACGACGAGGGACCGGGCGTTCGGCAGGATATTACGCGGATCCTGGCGTTTCTCGACCTGGCGGTCCAGGTAGGCCATCTCGCCGGCCATGCCCTGCGCGACCCATTCGGCGTAGTAATCCCCGTGGCGGGGTGGATCGGCCGTCGTTATGCCGGCAAGATCGAATCCGAGTGACGCGGCATGCGCCTTGATTTCTTCGGTAAGAGACACGGGAATCCGCTGCGCGGCGTGGTTATCCCGCCGCCTGTCCGCTGGACGCCGGAGCATTACGCCGGTTCCGGTTTCGTCCGTACGACCTTCGACGTCCGCCGTGCTGCTGGTCGTCCCGCTTGTTCGTCATCCTGTGGGCGATCTTCTCCCGGATGACGGTCACCTTGATGTGCCCGGGATAGGTCAGGTCGTTGCGGATCTTCTGGGAGATCTCGGAAGCCAGCGTGTGCGTCCGGTCGTCGTCCACCTGGTCCGGACGGACCATGACCCGGATCTCGCGGCCGGCGTTGATGGCGTAGGCGTCGGCCACCCCGTCGAAGGACCGGGCGAGTTCTTCCAGTTCCACCACCCTGCGGACATAGTCTTCGGGATCGTTCCGGCGGGCGCCGGGCCGGGCGCCGGAAATGGCGTCCGCCGCGGCGACCAGAAAGGTGATCGGCGAGGTGATTTCCTCGTTCTCGTCGTTGTGATGGGCGATGATGGCGTTCTTGACTTCCTCGGGTTCGCCGTACTTTTCCGCGAAGGCCAGGCCGATTTCCGGGTGGGATCCCTCCATCTCGTGGTCCAGGGCCTTGCCGACGTCGTGCAGGAGCCCGCAGCGCCGGGCGAGCAGTTCGTCCAGGCCGATCTCGGTGGCCATCATGCCGGTGAGGAACGCCACCTCCTTCGAGTGATCCAGGGCGTTCTGCCCGTAACTGGAACGGAACCGCAGCCGGCCGACCAGTTTCATCATCTCGGGGTGCATCGATTTCAGTTTGAGCTCGTTGACGGCCTGCTGGCCTTCCGAAAGCAGGCGGTTGTCGATCTGTTCCCGCGCCCGCCCGATAATCTCCTCGATGCGGCTCTGGGTGATCTTCCCGTTGGATACGAGATCCGCCATGGCCGTCCGGGCGATTTCCCGGCGAATGGGATCGAAACAGGAGATGACCACGGCTTCGGGTGTGTCGTCCACCATCACCTTGACTTCGCTGGCCGCCTCGAAAGTTCGGATATTTCGGCCGTCCTTTCCGATGATACGGGCTTTTATCTGATCGTTGGGCAGGGGGACCACCGCGACGCTGGTCTGCGTGGACTGATCCACCGCGCACCGGCTGATCGCCAGCGTAACGATCTTTCTCGCTTCCCGGTTTGCATTGGTCTGGGCGGTTTTGAGAATGTCCCGCACCTGGTGCTCGGCTTCCTGCTTCACGTCGCGGATGAGTTCGCCGTGGAGCTGCTGCTTGGCTTCCTCTGAGGTCAGCCGGGCCAGGGACTCCAGCCGGTTGCGGTATTCCGAAGCCGATTCCTTCAGGCGGACTTCCTGCGCGTTCAGCCTCTCTTCCGTCTTCTCCAGTTCGTCTTCCCTCAGGCCGGTCTGATCTTCGCGGTCCTTCAGGTTGTCATACCGCTGCTCGCACTCCTTCTCCCGGTCCATCATATCCTGCTCCTGGCTCACGAGGGCGGACTGCCTTCTGTTGATTTCCTCCTCCTGGGCTTCCCGCGCGTCGTGCCATTTTCGTTTCTCCTCCAGCATCTCCGCACGGCGCTGCACTTCCATTTCCTTGAAAAGGCGCTGGGCGCGCTTCTGGGCCTTCTCCTCCATTTCGCCGGCTTTGCTGCGCCGCCAGAGCATGCCGATGACCAGCCCGACGAGACCGGAAAACACGGTCAGCGCGGCCAGGGGCAGCAATAACCCGTTCAGGTTTTCCAATGGGAATTCCATACAACACCCCCTGCGATAGAGCAGCTTATCCCTTTAGCGGCATCGAGCGCAGTAGCGTCGAGCGCGGTGGCGTCGAGCCGTGGCGTCGAGCCCGGGATTAATGTCGATAAGCTGGCCGCCGGACCGGGTGGTGACCGGATCGGCTTTCGCCGGCAGGGGCGTTTTGCTTACGGGTGAGGAAGGGATGGCACCCGTATCTTTGGAACCGTTCCGCCGAAGGGGCGATTATGCGCGTATTCCCGACGATCTATCGTCAAGCGTTTGCAATGATTTCCGCTTAAGAAAGTTCCTTCGCCTTCCGGCGCCGGGAAAGTGCGTGCATAATTCAGCAAAGTAAAATCCGAAGTTGAACTGATTCTGATTCCACCTGTTCGCCAGGAACGGTGTCGGTCATGCGTTTTGCTTGTGAAATCCGTGTTCCGATGCGCCCGTTCTTCCTCCCGAGCGCCCCCATCCTGCTTATCGAATTACCCAATCTGGTCTTACAATAAGTAGCTACCGGTGCATCATCCGGATAGTCGTGCTTCAATCTGCGACGCGGCTATGCGGGCCGCTCGCGTGTGCCTGGTTTTCTTCCGAATCGATCCGGCAGGAACAGGATGATCGTCCCCAGCATGAGCAGCGCCGTACCGATCCATACCCAGTTTACCAATGGATTAATGTAGACCTTAAATGTAGCTACGTCAAGCGTTTCGTTCAGTTCCGCCAGGACCACGTACAGGTCCTCATTCACCGTCGACCAGATGGAAACTTCCGAAGTCACCTGGTCCTGTATGGGGTAGAGACGCTTCTCCGGAGCCATCATCACGACGGGCTCGCCGTCCACGGAAAGGCGTAGCATGCCGGCGTAGGACACGTACTCGCCCATGTTGGTCTCGGTGAGGGAATCGAAGTCCAGCGTGTAGTTCTTGATCTGGAAGGACTCGCCCTCCCGGACGGCGAAATTCTCCTCCCGGTCGAACGCCTTTCCCGTGAAGCCCACGAAGAGGAGCACGATGGCGATGTGGACGACGTAACCGCCGTACCGGCGTTTATAGCTCATGACCAGGCGGTAGAACGCCGCGGGCCAGGATTCTTCGTTCGTCGACCGGCGCGCGCGGGCACCGCGGTAGAATTCCAGGCCGATGGCGCCGACCACGAAGGCGCACATGCTGAAGGAAAGCACGGCGTAGACGTGCCGGATGCCGAAGGCGAGCAGGATGGCGGCCGCGGCGAGGAAGCAGGCTATGGGTATGGAGAAATGCCGCTTCAGGCTCTGCACGGACGTCTTTCGCCAGGCGAAGAGCGGACCCGCGCCCGTGAGGAAGAGCAGGAAAATGCCCAGGGGCACGTTGATCTGGTTGAAGTACGGCGCGCTTACCGTGATCTTCTCCCCGCTGACCGCCTCGGAAAGCACGGGGAATATGGTGCCCCACAGGATGGCGAAGCACACGCCGACGAGGGCCAGGTTGTTCAGCAGGAAGCTGCTTTCCCGCGAAACGAAGGAGTCGAGTTCGCTGCGGGCCTTCAGGGCGTTGCGGCGGCTGATCAGGAGTCCGAAGGACAACACCATCGAGACGATGACGAAACCCAGGAACATGGGGCCGATGCCCGAAGTGGTGAAGGAATGGACCGATGAGACGACCCCGCTCCGCGTAAGAAAGGTGCCGAAGTAGACCAGGCCAAAGGTCAGGATGATCAGGATGAAGTTCCAGATCTTCAGCATGCCCTTCTTCTCCTGGATCATCACGGAATGGAGAAAGGCCGTGATGGTCAGCCAGGGCATGAGCGCCGCGTTCTCCACCGGGTCCCAGGCCCAGTAACCGCCCCACCCCAGCTCGACGTAGGCCCACCGGCCGCCCAGCATCAGGCCGAAACCGAGGAAGAACCAGGCGTAGAGGGTCCATCTGCGGATCGTCCGGATCCACGTGTCGCCCAGTTCCCCCGTGATCAACGCGGCTATGGCGAAGGCGAAGGGGACCACGGTCCCCACGTAGCCCTGGTAGAGGATGGGCGGGTGGATGATCATGAGCGGCATCTGCAGCACCGGGTTCAGGCCGCGGCCCTCGGCGGGCACGAAGGGAAGCAGCTCGAAGGGATCGGCCATGAAGATGAGCAGGGCGATGAAGAACAGGACCACCGACATCATCACCGCATGGACGTAGGGGATCAGCGTCTGGTTCCGGTCCCGGTTCGTCAGGTGCACCACCAGCGCGAACAGGGCCAGGGTCCATACCCACAGGAGCAGGGAGCCCTTCTGCCCGGCCCACATAGCGGTGACGCGGTAGAACTCGGGCAGGGTGCTGCTGGTGTAGGAGGCGACGTACTCCACCTGGAAGTTGCCCGTGTACAGGTGGTATATCAGCACGATGGACGACAGGGTCAGCAGGCCGAAGGTGGCGAGGACGCCGTGGGCCCCGCTGGCGATCATCTGCGGGTTCCGCGCCCGGGCGCCGACCACGCTGGTCACGCCGCCGTAGGCCGCTGCCATGAAAGCGAGCAGGAGGCTGAAGTATCCGATATCGTTCATTTATTCACTCAGATGGGTTCGCGCGGTATCAGGTTCTTCTTTCCACCTCGATCCGGCCCTCACCGGTTATCCTCCCGACGAGGACCTCGGTCGCCAGTCCGACGAAGAGGCCGTTTTCCAGGATGCCGGGTATGTTGTTGAGCGTGCGCTCCATCTCACCGGGGTCGTCGATCCCGTCGAAACGGGCGTCCACCACCATGTTCCCCTGGTCCGTGATGACCGGTCCGTCCTTGTGTACCGCCATCCGCAGCACGGGTTCTCCGCCCAGGGCTTCCACCGCCCGCATGACGGGACGGACGGCCATGGGCAGGACTTCCAGCGGCACGGGGCTTTTCGTGCCCAGCCGCTGGACCAGTTTCGATTCGTCCACGATGACGATGAACCGTTCGGCCATGCCGTCCACGATCTTCTCGCGCAGGTGGGCGGCGCCCCGGCCCTTGATCAGGTTCATCGCGGGATCTACCTCGTCCGCGCCGTCCACGGCGATGTCGACTCGGTCCACGTCGTCCAGCGTGCCCGCCGGGATGCCGTTCCCGCGGGCCAGCACCGACGCGTCGAAGGACGTGGGGATGCCGATGATGTCCAGTTGCTCCTCCCGCACGCGGCGCCCCAGTTCCTCGATCATGAACTCCGCCGTCGATCCGGTGCCCAGTCCGACCACGTCGCCCTGGCCGACCATAAGGGCGGCCTCGACGCCAACCGTTTTCTTCATGTCTCGGGTCAGGTCTTCGGATGGCATGTACTGGTTTCCGGGTCTCGATCCGGCTATTTGACAGCGTCCAAAGATAAGCCGGATCACCCGTTCAAGTCAACTGATTCCGGTTCCTGAAAGCGCATGAATCTGAAAGTGTGCACGGATGGCTGAAAGGGATGGGCCGGTATGTCGTGAGAAGGCCCGCACTTTAACGGGAACTGCGGCGGAAGGTCATCTGGTTTCCGCTGGGGAAGAAGATAGTCAGGAGATCTTCTTCTATCGTGATGGTGCAGGGCTCGGCGGGCGCGTCTTCGGCGTCTGCCGGCCTCACCCTCATCGAAAGCTCGCTGGCCTCGAAACCGTCGACGGCGTGGCCGCCGGAGAGGTTGTACAGGTGGCGGAAGGTCAGCTTGTCCCCGTCCAGTGTGTAGGTGCCGCCCTCGCCGGAACCTCTCCGGGGGCCCTCGTCGGTCACGATGAAGAAGAGAACCGACCAGTCCTTTTCGGTGAAGCTGATCAGGCCGGTCACCTCGTGGACCGGTCCGGATTTGAGCCGGTACGATTCCGGTTTCCAGGCGCCCCGGATATCGAGCGACCCGGTCGCGGACTGCGGGCTGACGGCCGCGGACGTTGCGTCTGTGCTCGGGCCCGTCGAATGCGGAATACCGGCCGCGGCGTCGATCGTACTCGCGGCGGCTCCCGGAACGACCGCCTCTGGAACGGTGGCACCCATCATGATGGCGCCCGGTACCAGGAACAAGGTCAGGACAACAGGTATTTTCCAGCGCATGGTTTACCTCACGGTTATCCGGCCGGGTCGACGCCCGCCCGCTTCAGGTAATCTCCGATGTATTCGAGGAGGTCGGCCTGTGCGTTCCCCCGGTCCTGGTAACGCCTCAGGAGGTCCTCGACCATCGGGGCGATTTCCAACGGGACGTCGAGCGACCTGCCGAGCTCCACGCCCAGGTGCATGTCCTTCACCCCCAGGTCGACGGCGGAATACAGTGACTGGTCGTCCAGGAAGCGGGTCAGGCACCGCTCCATCATCCGGCTCTGGCCCATGCTCGGCCGGATGGCATCGATCAACTCACGCGGATCGATCCCCGCCCGTGCGCCGATGGCCATCCCTTCGCAGGCGCCGATGAAATTGATGAACATCATGAGATTGTTCACCAGCTTGGTCGCGACGCCGCTGCCGGTTTCCCCCATACGGACGACCGTTTCGCCCACGCCGCGCAAGAGGGGTTCGTACCGGTCGAACACCTCCTGAGGACCGCCGACGAACACGGTCAGGGTGGCGTCCCTGGCGCCGAAAACGCCGCCGCTGATCGGCGCGTCGAGCACGTCGATGCCCCGTGCCGCGCCTTCCCGGGCGATGCGCCGGACGAGTTCCGGTTCGCCGGTGCTCGTGTCGATGAAGACCGTACCGCGAGCGAGCCCTTCGAACACGCCGTTCTCGCCCAGGACGACCGTTTCCACCACGGCGGGACCGGGGAGCGAGGTAAGGACCGCGTCGGCGCCCGAGGCCGTCTCGCGGGGGGACGAAGCCCATTCGGCCCCGGCCTCCAGCAGGTTAGCGGCCTTTTCCTCGTCCAAGTCGTGGACGCGCAGGGCGTGTCCGGCGCGCAGGAGGCTGGCGGCCATGGGATTGCCCATGTTGCCCAGCCCGATGAATCCCACGTTCATGGCCGGCCCTAACGCGTTTCGTCGATGGTCGGGAAGTCACCCGGTATGGTGATCTCGATGACTTCGAAATCGTCGGAGTACTCCATGAGTTCATGGGCGACGCCGGGCGCCTGGTACCACGCGTCGCCCGCGGTCACCTCGATCTCGCCCACGTCCGCCAGATCGATGCGCGCCCAGCCCTTGAGCAGGTAGTTCATCTGGAACTCGAGTTCGTGGGAATGATAGCCCATGGGGCCGTCGCAGGACTGGGCGGCCCGGATGACGTGGGCCATCACCCGGCCTTCGGTGGCGGACTTCATGCCCAGGTCGCGGTACACGAAATAGGGCCGCAGCCCCTTTTCCCAGTCCGCGCCGTCCGCATGCGCCGCGAAGGACTTGGACGTGTTCTCAGCCATGATGGTGCTCCTTTTTGGTTGGAAACGACAGATGCCGACGATAGAGTCACAAAGGCGGGTGACAGCGTATCATAGACGAACGACAGCGTTACAGTGGCGAACGACGGATGCAGAGGGTCTGGCCCAAACGGCATCAGGGCGTGCCCCGGCTACGGGGCGCCCGCCCGAACGGCATTGAGGCGTGTGCCGGCATCAGGGCGTGCCCCGGCGCTCCCCGCCATCCATGTAGACCGCGGTGCCGAAGACATACGAACAGGGTTCGGACGCGAGAAAAGTCGCCACGGTTGCGACCTCTTCCGGTTCCGCAATGCGGCCGGCGGGAAGCCGCTCACCGGCTTCGCGAAGCAGGTCCTCGACGTCGCGGCCCTGCCGGTCGGCCTCCGCCTGCTGCAGATCCCGGGCCCGCTTGGTGTTCGTCATGCCGGGACAAATGGCGTTGACCAGGATGCCGTCTCCCGATACCGCGTCCGTCAGGGCTCGCGTGCAATTGAGTACGGCGATGTTGGCGACACTCAGCGGGATGTTGCCGCGACCGGGGCTCGTTCCCGCGCTGCCGGCGATGTGGACGATGCGTCCCCACCGGTTCTTCTGCATGTACGGGATCACCAATTGGGACATCCGCAGGTATCCGTGGGCCTTGAGCGCCAGCCCCTCGTCGATCTGTTCCGTGGGTAGCTCCAGGATGTCGCCTCCCCGGGCCGCTCCGGCGCAGTTGACGAGGATGTCGATACCGCCGAAGGTGTCTGCGGCCTCCCGGATCACCTTGCGGCAGTCGTCCAGCGAGGTCAGGTCGCCCGTGACCGCGTGTCCCTCGCCGCCCGCCGCTTCGATTTCCCGGACCACCTCGTCCAGCGGGTCCCGGTTCCGGGCCGTGACGCACACGCGGGCGCCCTCCCGGGCCAGGGCCAGTGCGCAGCAACGCCCGATGCCCCGGCTGCCGCCGGTGACGATCGCTCTTTTCCCACGGAGTTTCAGGTCCATGACTTCCGTTTCCGACTGATCGAGTTGCCGCCGCCCTCGGTCCGGTCGGCGGTGGTTCGTTCGGCCAGCCGAGGAGGATCGTTCGGCCCGGTCACCGCCGATTCGGTCACAACCCCAGCAGGCGAACGGCATTCCCTCCCAGAATAGCGGCGCGGTCTTCTTCGGTAAGGTCCATCGCGTTGATGCTCTCGATCATCTTCGGCATGCTGCCGATCTGGTGGGGATAGTCGCTCCCGGCCAGGATACGGTCGACCCCGGCGAAGCCCAGGGCGAAATGCAGCGCGTCCACGTCGAAATTGACCGTGTCGTAGTAGAACTGGTTCTTCAGGTAGACCGTGGGATGGTGCTCCAGGTTGGCGCGGCACTGCGGAAAGGCCTCGTAGCACCGGTCGAAGCGCTCGGCGAGGTAGGGCACGGCGCCGCCCAGGTGGCCCAGCACCCAGCGAATGTTCGGAAAGCGCTCCACCACGCCGCTGAAGAGCAGGCTGGCCGTGGCCAGGGTCGTATCCATGAGAAAGCCCACCGCGGGCATGAGCATGTAGTCCTTCATGGCCTCCACGCCCAGGGGGAAGGTGGGATGGATGAAGACGGCCATTTCACGATCGTCCGCGATCTCGTACATGGACCAGAAGCAAGGATCGCTGAGCGCCACGCCGTTGGCGTTGCTGTACACGCACGCCCCTTTGAGACCCAGCGAACCGACGGCCCGTTCCAGCTCGGCGGCGCAGGCCTCCGGCTTGTTCAGCGGAAGGGTAGCCAGGGCCGGCAGACGGTCCGGATGCGCCTGTTGTATCTCGGCGAAAAGATCGTTGACCTTGCTGCTGAGTTCGGCGGACCGGTCCGGCGTCTCGATGAGCGTGCCGGGCGCCGTGAATGTGATGACGTGGGTGTCGACGCCGGCCTCGTCCATGACCTCCACGCGCACGTCCATGAGCCGGTGGCCGGGCACCAGGATGTTGTAGTCGCCGGGAGAGTGCAGGACCGGGTTGCCGTCTTCGTCGTCGGTCACCGTGTACGCGCTGGGACCCTTCCGGATCTCCTCGACGTACCGGGGCGGATAGACGTGGTTGTGAAAATCGACGATGGGCATGGGGTGGGCGTGTCCTCTCCGCTCGATTGCGTGTCAGCTCCCGTACATCGCGTTGAAGAGCAGCTTGAAGGTGCCGTGGGTCTGGTTGCGGAAATTAACCTGGAATCCGTAGAGTACGATGCGGCCTTCGCCGTGGCGTACGCTGATCATGGCGGGCTTGCCGGCGATGTGTTCCTCTCCGATCAGCCACCCGCTCTCGAGCACGTCTTTTTCGGGATAGGCGGCGACCACCTCGTACAGGTCGTTGAAATGGGAAGGGTTGATCGAATACACGGGACTGCCGCGGTGCATGGCCAGGGCCCGCTCCGGCATTCCGTATCCCAGCCGGTGGGTGTTGTCGACCCGGATCCGCAGCATGGAACCGGGGCAGAAGAACGCGCTTTCCGGCAGTCCGGCCGTTACGTCGGTGATATGGAGGCCGAACTTCTCGATGGGAAGCCGGCACGCGCGGCCGACGGCCACGAGCGTACCGCCTTTCTCCACGAAGGTGCCGATGGCCTCGATTTCCGATTCACCCAGGGCGCTGCGGTACTTTTCGGGCTGGGGCACGGTCTTCAGGCGTCTTTCGATCTCCTGTTCCGTGCCGGCCATCATGTCCATCGTGTCGTCGGGCAGGATGAACGCGTCGCAGAGGTCGCTTAGATCGCCTTGGATATCGGCGTCCCGTACGGAGCAATAGGAAAAACCCGACTGTTCCAGCGTCATGCGGGTCCAGCCTTCGGGCATGTTGCCGCCCCAGTACCGCTGGTACATGGCGATACGCGGCGGCCCAACGGGATCGCCTTCCACCGGTGCTTCGAGGCGGTAGCCGGCGGCGCCGGCAGCCCGGACGATTTCCTCGGACCTCGCCTGGTCGATCCCGCTGACGATAAAGGCGCCGGGCGGCATAGCCGGCATGGCCGACATGGGCGGCATGGCCGGCATGCCTTGGCCACCCACGGAAAGGGAACCGGTGGCACGGCAGACTTCCGCACCCGCATCGAGGGCCGCGTTGACCGCGGCGAAGGCGGCGTTAAAACGAGGGTCGATGGCCATGCCGTGCGCGCCGTCGCCGGTCACCGCACCGTTCGCCGGCGCCGGTTCGGTCACGGCGTCCAGGTTCAGGGCATCCTCGTCCAGGGCGGCGTGGGGCACTTCCGCCGGTTCCGCGCGGACGCCCATCATCTCCGCCAGCGTGTCCGTCGTTGTGTCGAAGATCCTGGTGGGCGAGCCGTCGGCCTTGCGCGCCCAGGCGTCGTCCGGCCAGAAGGTCTGCTCCAGCAGCGTCTTGATCACGCCGCGCTTGGGCTGGGCGTTGGATATGAACCAGGTACCCGCGGGATAGACCCGGCTTCCCACCGTCGCCCGGGTCCGCGTGCGCCGCACGTCGATGCCCTGGCGAAGCAGGGCGTTCACCAGGTGGGTCACGACCGCCGGATCGTGCTGGTCCGGGCGGATGAAGAAACCCGCCGAATCGTCCTCCCGGCCCCTCCGGGTCTGATGCAGGGCCTTCTGCGCGGCGTTCCGCAGCACCGTTTCCCGGCACCGGGCCGCGATGTCCATGATTCCCCTGGCTGCGACGAGTTGCTGGTCCACCATGTCGCGCAGCCGCCACCATCCCCCCGGCCACGGATTCGGGAAATTGGTCTGCGGCTTGTAATGGGGCAGCGTGTGCAGGGTGTTCCCGTCCTCGCCCCTGAGCTGATGGGGATGCACGTAGAGGGGACTGGCCAGTTTGGCCTGGGCCGTTTCGGAAAGCAGGCTCGCGATGTTGTGGTAGTTGCCGAGCCAGTGAAACCCCATGTGGTACCAGGCCGGGAACATGGCGCCGCTGATGACACCCTTGTGGCCCGCTTCCTCCAGCTTGTAGACCATGTGGGCCCCGTACCAGTTGATCTCGCGCCATACGAGCGGGTCGGCGTGGGGATGAATGGGTTCGCAGTAGGGGCAGACGAAAAGGCGGGGCTGATAGCCGCCCATCTCGTGATGGTCCTGGAAGACGTGGGGATGCCAGTCCTGGAACATGATCCGGGCCATGTACTTCGATTCCACCAGGTTCAGCATGAAGGCGTCCCGGTTGTTGTCGTGTCCGCAGTACCGGTGATACAGCCAGGGCAGGTCGCATCCCTCGTATTCCGTGCCCAGGTGCTCGTTGTACCAGTCGGTCACCATGAGCTGGCCGTCCGGATTGAAGCAGGGCACCATCAGGAAGATGACGTTTTCCAGGATGTGCTTCGTGGCCTCGTCTTCGCCCGTCACCAGGTCGTAGGCGAGTTGGGGCGCCATCTGCGTCGCGGCAATCTCATTGGCGTGGAGGCTCATGGACTGGCAGACGATGACCTTGCCGTCCTGCACCAGGCCGTCGATTTCGGCATCGGAAAGGCCCCTCGGATCGGCGATTCGCCCGTTGACTTCCCGGAGCTCCTCCAGCCTGGCCTGGTTCTCCGCGGAGGTGATGATGGCCAGCAGGAAGGGGTTGCCCTCCGTCGTGGGACCCAGGTTGACCACGCGGATGTCCTCGCTCTGCTGGTTCAGCAGGTAGAAATACTCCGCGATGCGGTCCCAGCGGGCCATCTTGCGGTCGTCGCCGAG
Source organism: Gemmatimonadota bacterium (assembly GCA_009838645.1). Classification (NCBI taxonomy): domain Bacteria; kingdom Pseudomonadati; phylum Gemmatimonadota; species Gemmatimonadota bacterium. Next base: position 92,041 of record VXRC01000047.1, read on the forward strand.
CCGGAAGCCGAAGAAGGATTCCGGTCGCTCAACGCGGTCGGCCATGAAACGCTCCTGTCCGTGGTTGTCCTGTCCGTGGTTGTCCTGTCCGTGGTTATCCTGACCGTGCTGCCTACCTGGTCTTTCTTTCCACTTTGGTGATCACGACCGGCGGCGTGAGACGCTGGTTTTCGCGGGGGGACACCTGGATCTTTCGGATCACGTCCATGCCCCGGGTCACCCGGCCGAATGCGGCGAATCCCTGTCCGTCCGGGTTGCGCTTGCCGCCGAAATCCAGTTCGGGCTGGTCGCCGATGCAGAAGAAGAACCCGGAGGTTGCCGTGTCCGGACCCATGCGCGCCATGGAGATGGCCCCGTCGACGTGCTTCAGTCCGGTCGCGGAAGTCCGTTCGAGGGGAATCGGATCGATTCCGCTGTTGGGCGGATAGCTGTCGTCCCGGTAATCGGGGTTTACGGCGCCCTGTATCACCTCGATCTTCACGTCGTTGTTCGGCTGGTTGTCCATGGTCACCGTCCGGTGGAACACCCCGCCGTTGTACTGTCCGGCATCCACGTACCGCATGAAATTCGCCACGGTAACCGGTGCGCGGACCGGGTCGAGGACGATTTCGATGGTCCCCGCTTCCGTGGTCATCTCCAGAGTAATTTCTTCTTCCTGGGCGTGGACCTGGCCGCCCGGGAGGGCAGGACCGGCCAGTCCAGCCAATCCGGCCAGTCCTCCCGGTTTGGCCAATCCGGCCAGTCCGCCCGTTCCGCCGAAGAGACCGCAGAGCAGCAGGCCGGCCGGTACACCGAGGAGACCGCGAAGCAGCAGGCCGGTCAGGAGGTGTTTTGTATTAGTCGCCGGATTTCTCATGAGCATGATCCCCGTCCGGTAAACGGCATCACGGCCACCCGTGACGCCCGGTCCGGATGACCGTGGGATGAACACCGTCGTGATTACGTGGAAACAGCAGCGGATACCGGTTCCCCCGGCAATGCGGGACGAACCTGAAAACGTAAGGCATGATGAAACCGGGGTGGGTCCCTGTCAAGCGTTTTATGGTTGCGGCCAGCGGGGTTACGGCGCCCTTTCGACACGGGCAAAAACCTTGACAGTGCGACAGGCGCGGTGGAACTTATGAGCATAACCCGAGCCGTCAGTTTTCTCCTGTCGGGCCTTCGCGGCCGGCCCCCGAGATGACCTCCCATGAACAGGCGATTTGCACGGTCCGAACAGACCGCATGGTTTGCATGGTTCGCGCGGTCCGCATGGCCCGTACAGTACGCACACCGGATCGGACAGTACCTCGAACGGTACGAGTTCGAAGATCTGGTTCCCCACCCGCTGAAGCGGTTTTCGCGCCGGTTTCTCGGCGCCGGGGTCTGGTTTGCCGCCTTCCTGCATTTCTTCGCCGCAGGTGGCATCTATGTATACAGTCAGATCGACTTCGAGCCCATGGTGGAGCTTGAGATCCTGCCCTATCCAGATCACCTGATCGACCTCATCGATCCGGCCAGGCTGCTCACGTCGGAGCAGGGCGGCGGCCGGCCCGGACGGCTCGAGCCGCCGGAGGATCCCGGTGATGACATCATGAGCCAGGGCGTGCCCGTTCCCGTGGTCGTGGGGATACCCGAACCGATCGACGACAGCCTGATCGCCGAGGAGCACGAAATCGCTTCACAGGAGGAGATGGAAAGGGCCGTGGCTGTCGCCATGGATACCGAAAGCGACCCCGGCGACGAGACGGGGATGGCAGGATCGGGCGTCGCGGGAGGCGTCGAAGGGGGAAGCGGGAGCGGCGGTACGGGCGGACTCGGCGAAGGGGGCGACGGAACCTGGAAATACGACACGCCGCCTATACCTCGCCGCCTCAACATGAGCATCTCCCGGAGGGAAATCCCGCGTAATCTGCGCCACGTTAAGGACAGCATCGTCCGGTTCGAGCTGCTGATCGATGAACAAGGGGAGGTCGTGGACGCCACCATGATCGAATCGACCGGGTACGCCGAGATCGACGATCTGCTGCTCCAAAAGATCTACGCTTCCAGATATCATCCCGCCACCCTGAGGCAGCATCCGGTCAAGGCGTGGATCGCCGTAGGCTACGGCTACAAGGTCAGGTAGTCTTGGTGTCCGCCGCCGGCCCATAGAACCAGGATTCCATGTCCCCATCCCTCTGTCTCATGATGTTCCTCCAGTTCTTCATCTGGGGGGCCTGGTTCACGACGATCGCCGTCTACATGAGCGCCCACGGGATGGGAGACCTGACCCACTGGCCCTACACGGTGAACCCGGTGGCCGCGATCATCTCCCCCTTCTTCCTGGGCCTGGTGGCGGACCGCTATTTCGCGCCGGAACGGATCCTCGGCTGGCTGCACATTCTCGCGGGCGGTGTCATGCTGCTCGTTCCCCGGGCCGTGGATTCGCCGTTCCTCTTCATCCTCCTCCTGCTGGCCTACAACATCTGCTACATGCCGACCCTGGGCCTGGTGAACGCCATCACCTTTCACCGGGTCGAGGACCGGGAAGCGCAGTATCCGCTGATCCGCGTGTTCGGCACGGTAGGCTGGATCGCGGCGGGACTCTTCATCAGCTTCGTCCTGGGGCTGTTCACGGGCGGGGTCATACCTGAGGAGACGGCCTGGCCGCTCTACACGACGGGGGTCGCCGGCCTGGTCATGGGACTGTACAGCTTCACACTCGGCCGGACGCCGCCGGCCGCCGCGGGGAGGAAGGCGTCGCTGCGGTCCGTGATCGGGCTGGACGCCCTGCAGGAACTGGGAAGCCGGTCGTTCTACCTGTTCATCCTGAGCGCCCTTCTCCTCTGCATCCCGCTGGCCTTCTACTACAACTTCACGCAGATCTACCTCGGCGCGACGGGATTCACGAACATCGCGGGCACACAGACCCTGGGCCAGTTTTCCGAGGTGTTCCTGATGCTGTGCATGCCCTTCTTCTTCCGGCGCCTCGGCGTGAAGCGGATGCTGCTGATCGCCATGGCCGCCTGGATCGTCCGGTACGGGCTGTTCTCCCTCGGCGCGCCAGACGCCCTGTGGACCCTGATCGTCACGGGGATCATCCTCCACGGCATCTGCTACGACTTCTTCTTCGTGACTGCCCACGTCTACATGGACCAGCAGGCGACACCCGCGAACCGGGGGCAGGCCCAGGGGCTGTTCGTCCTCGTTTCCAGCGGACTGGGCATGCTGATCGGCGCCCAGATCGCCGGCCGGGTCTACAATGCCTTTCTCGGTTCGACGGGGAGCCTCAGCCTGTCGGACTGGCAGGTATTCTGGATCCTGCCCGCCGCCCTTGTCATTCTGGTCTTGATTCTGTTCGCGGCGGGATTCAGGGAGGGGAAGCGCCCGACGGGGTAAAAGAATCCGTCAGGCTTTCCGGAACCAGACCAGGTAAACCACGGCCCCCAGGCCCAGGCATCCCAGTCCGGGCAGCGCCTGCAGGAAGTTCTGGGTGACGACCGTCACCACGACCCACGCCACCACCACCAGGAACAGCACCGGCACGTAGGGATAGCCGGGGACTTTGTACGGACGGTGCGCGTCCGGATGCTTGCGCCGGAGCACGATGAGGGCGAGGACGTTGAGCCCGTAGTACAGGTAGACGATGTAGACGAAGGCGTTGATGATGGCCTGGAAGCCGCCCAGGAAGGTCCACACGAATCCCATGATCGACATGGCCACGACGGCGCGGGACGGCGTCCGGAACCGGGGGTGGACGTGGGTGAACCACTTGAAGAACAGGCCCGCTCTCGCCATGGCATAGGGAATCCGGGGGGTGATGATCATGGTGCCGTTCATGGTGCCGAAGGTCGAGATCATGACGGCCGCCGAGATCAGCGACGCGCCCACGGGGCCGATCAGCCGGCTCGCCGCGTCGGCCGCCACACGCTCGGAGGCCGCGATTTCGTCAATGCTCAGGACGTACAGATAGGACCAGTTGACCGCGAGGTAAACGAGCGTGCAAAGGCCCAGGCCGAAGAAGATCACCCGGGGCAGGATACGCTGGGGGTCCTTCACTTCCCCCACGACCATGTTGGTGTTGACCCAGCCCTGGTAGGCGAAGAGCCCGCCGATCATCGCCGGTCCGAGCACGGCCAGGATGCTGAAGTCGATGTCCGGCGGCACCAGCGGAACGAAGTGCTCGCTGTTTCCGCCGATCCAGGCGGCCAGCATCGCCAGGCCGACCAGGGCCGTTACCTTGGCGAAGGTCGTCAGGTTCATCACGAGTCCGCCGAAACGGACGCCGACGTAATTGACATAGCAGAGGAACAGGATCAGCGCCCAGACGGCGACCTGCTGGGAAGAGATGTTCAGGGGACCGAGTTCCAGCACGGTGATCTGGGACGAAATCGCCGGGATGAAATACCCCATATAGCTGGTGCATATGGCGCCGATGGCGGCCATGCCGGCACTCTGGAGCAGCACGAACTCCACCCATCCGTAAAGGAAGGCGATGATGGGCGGGAAGGCCTCGTTGAGGTAGACGAACTGCCCGCCGCTCCGGGGCATCATGGTACCGAGTTCGGCGAAGCACAGGGCTCCGGCGAAACCCAGCGCCCCGCCCAAAATCCATACCAGGAGGAACAGGCCGGGGTTGCCGAGTTGCTGGGCAATGCCCGCCGGCGCGCCGAAGATGCCGGAACCGATAATACCGCCGACGATGATGGTCGTGGCGGATACCACGCCCAGATCGCGTCTGAGTTCGGTTTCGAGTTGGAAAGGACTGGATGAACCGGGTTTCACGGAAAAGAAGATACCATCCGATGGGAAAGGTACGCCACAGTTTTATTCGCGGCGGGCCAAGGGGCGGCCGGGCGCGCGTCCACCTTGCCGCTTGACAAGCGTCCTGGCGTGAATCTACCTTTGAAGGACACCCACTGCAGGATACCCACACCGCAGACCCGGATCACCCAAAATGCAATCGAGATGCCGTACCCATAAACCAGTGTGTCGTCACAGCCAAATAAGCACACGTGTGCGCTGGATGGACAGGACATTGATTCAGCCCGCCGTTGTGTGCCGCGCGCAGCCACGGGAGCCAGCCCCTTGAGGAACAGGCCGGTCACGATCAAGGACATCGCCAGGCGGCTGGGTATTTCGTACTCCACGGTCTCGAGGGCGCTGTCTCCCCGCACGTCCCACCTCGTAAAGGAACAGACGCGTCTGCTCGTGAGGCGGGCCGCGGCGGAGATGAACTATTCGCCCAATCTCCTGGCCCAGGCTTTCGTGCAGGGAACGGAAGGCGTCCTGGGGTTGGTGACCAACCGGATCGGCCAGGAATTCACCGGTAGGCAGATCAATCACCTGGTGCGGGCCGCCGCTCGAGAAGGTTACCAGGTGCTGGTCGCGGCGGTCTCGAGCCGGAGGGCATCTTCCGGGAAAATCGAAAGTGTCGAACGGTCCGCACAGGCCGAGCAGTTCATGCATCTGAAGGCCCGCGACGTAGACGGCATCCTGGTCCAGGCGCTCGGTGACGTAAGCGAGTCGGCCCGGATCGTCCATGCAGCGGGAGGCAAACTGCCCGTAGCGGCCTTTGGATACGCCGTGGACGATGTCTCGAGCGTGCTACTGAACCCGGCTCCGGGCATGCAGGCTGTGACCGAACATCTCATCGGGCTCGGCCATGAACGGATCTGCTTCCTCGGTGAAGACCCGATCGGCTCGGGCGGTCCGCGGTCCCATGTAAAGGGCTACCGCGGCGCGATGGGCAGGCACGGACTGACACCCCGCATCGTTCCTGTCGAAACCGGAAGCGCCCGATCCGGATACAACCTGGGCAGGGCGCTGCGCGGCCGGTACACGGCCATTGTATGTTGCTCTGACTACACGGCCCTCGGCGTCAGCAGGGGACTGATCGAATCCGGCGTGCGGGTTCCCGACGACATGGCGGTAACCGGTTTCGGAAACAGCGAGGTCTCGGCTTACGTCAGGCCATCCCTGACTACGCTTTCCATTCCCTTCGAGGACATGGCCGCCCTGGCGATACAGGTCATCCTTCACCAGATCCACGGCCTCCCCGCCCCGCGGCGGAGCGTCTTCGAACCCTATCTTACCGTCCGGGAATCCTGCGGCTCGGGATAAGACCCCACCTCAGAAAAAACTGATTGACACGCGCACCGGGCCTGACCAAATTCGGTTTTGCAAACGTGTGTAATGCGCCGCTCAAATCTGCAAAACGGGCGCCGTTTCCGGACTTCAGACGGATAACCGGCTGCCCGTAACACGTCCGGGAAACCGGCGCGGAAGGGCCGATGAGAAAGAAGCGGGTGACGATCAAGGACATCGCGAAGACGCTGGGCGTCTCCCACACCACGGTCTCTCGCGCCCTGTCCCGGAACAAGTCGCACATGGTGAGCGTGGAAACCCGCCGGCGGGTGGAACAGGTTGCCGAGGAGTTTTCCTACCGGCCCAACCTGCTGGCCAAGGGATTTGCCACGGGCAGGACGGGCACGCTGGGCCTGCTGGCCGGCGAAAGCTACCAGGAGCAGGCCGGCACGCAGATCGAAAGTTTCCTGAGGGCCGCGGACGAACGGAACTACCGGCTCCTGGTGGGCATGTCCGCCGAATGGGGCTCCTCGTCTCCGGAGACCGGCCAGGCCGCGCAGATGGAGCAGTTCATATCAAGCGGCATTGACGGACTCCTGGTCCAGACCATGGGCGACGAGGGAGAGTCGGAGCGTATCCTGGCCGCGGTCGACGACCGGGTGCCCGTAGTGACTTTTCACTATCCCGCCCGGGGTTTCCCCGGCGTGGTGCTGGACTACACGGCGGGGTTCCACCGGGCAACGGAGCATCTGATTGCGCTGGGTCACCGGCGCATCGGGTACCTTGGCGAAAACTGGGAAGGCACCGGTCATGACGCCGCCAGGGGCAGGGGGTATTTCAAGGCCATGACCGAACACGGTCTCCACCCCGTTTGCCTGCCCGTCGGCCGCCAGCAGACGGAATCCGGCTACCGGCTGTCCAGGGAGGTGAAGGACCGGTTCACCGCCCTCCTGTGCTGCAGCGACTACACGGCCATCGGCGTATACCGCGGCCTGGGTGAATCGGGGATCCGCGTGCCCGACGACGTGGCCATCGTGGGCAACGGAGATTCGGACGTATCGGCATTCGTGACCCCCGCGCTTACGACGCTGTCGACGCCCACCAGGGGAATCGCGCGCGCGGCGATGGAACTGATGGTGAAGATCCTCGAGGGCCGCGAGGTAGCGTGTCAGATCGTGCTTGCGTCCAATCTGATCGTAAGGGAATCCTGCGGATCCGGCGCCGTGGACCCCACCGCGATGCCGTGGTGACCCGCGCAAGGTCCGTCGTTTCGCCGCCGCCGTCCTACCGGTTGCCGCCCATCCTTGCGCCGCCGGTCCTTGCGCCGCCGGTCCTTGCGCCCGCGATTTCAACGTCCTTGACACGGAACCGCCCCATTTTATCTTTATGGGTGGTGTCTTTCTCTGCTGGCGTACTGATTCGAAAACGCGTTTCATCATCCCAACCCGTGCGTTCACGTCCTAACTCGGCCGTTCTGGATTCCTGCGCGGTCACGGCCCGTTCCGGCCGGTCCGTTCCGCAGTGGAATTGCAGTCAATGACAGATCGGCCCTCGGTTAGATCGGATCGGTCCATGAGAGTCAAGCAGGTCACCATCAAGGACATTGCGCAGAGACTGGGGATCTCCCACTCCACGGTCTCGCGGGCCTTGTCCCGCAGCGCGGCCTATCTCGTCAGCGAGAAGACCCGGATGCTCGTGAAGCAGACCGCGGACGAGATGCAGTATACGCCCAATCTGATGGCGCAGGGATTCGTAACGGGCAAGACGGGCACGCTGGGCTTGCTCACCTACCAGATCTCCCTTGAAACGTACGGAAACCAGACGGAACAGATTCTCAGGGCGGCCGAGCGAGAACACTATCAACTGCTGATGGGCATGGCCGTGAACCGGACTTCCCGGTCTTCGCAGGACGACCAGGGCATGCAGATCCGGCAGTTGATCTCAAGGGGCGTGGACGGGCTCCTGATCAACACGCGGGGCGACCGGGGGGAATCGGACCGGATACGGGACATGGTGCGGAACCACATACCCGTGGTGACGTACCACTATCCCACGGAGCATATCAGCGGTGTCGTGCTGGATCTCGAGGCCGACTTCTATCACGCGACGAACCACCTGATCGAACTGGGCCACCGGCGGATCGGGTACATCGGCCGGAACCTGGACCTCGAAAGCCCGGTTTCGTCCAAGGGAAGAGGGTACTGCAGGGCGATGGGGGACAACGACCTGCCCCATGAGATCATCCCGCCCCTGGGCAGCCGCGGCGAAGGCGGATATATCCAGGGACTGAACCTGCGGGATCGGTTCTCCGCCTTGCTCTGCAGGGATGATTACACGGCGATCGGCATTTGCCGCGGCCTGCGGGACGGGGGGCTTCGTATACCGGAAGACGTGGCCGTGGTGGGTTTTGGAGATATTGATGTATCGGCCTACCTTTCGCCTGCGCTGACCACGATGGCCGTCCCCTATCAGGAAATAGCGGGGACGGCGATGAATCTGCTGCTGCGCAAGATCGGCGGAGCAGATTCGGCCGAGCAGGTCACGCTCCACTCCCGCCTCATCGTCCGGGAGTCCTGCGGCGGGAACAAGGACTAGGTCCTGCCCGGCCTCCTGGCGTACTCGTTCCGGTCCCCGAACCAGGGCTTTACCCCCAGCGGTCCAGGCCCAGCAGCCGGCGTCCCAGCGTGGTGAGGCGCGCGGGACCGCTTCGGCGCTCGAAGCCGCGCGGATCGCCCGGGAAGGCGTCCGGGTTCATGCGGTTCCTCCAGAGCGAGATGCGGTGTTGCCGGTGGCTTTCATCATCCTTCACGCTCGGGCTCATTGAAATGTACTGGCACCAGCGGGGCCTGTCGGAAGTGTTGCGGCTGTTCCCGTGGGGCAGCAGGCTGTGCCAGATGAGCAGGTCGCCGGCCTTGCCGGGGATGGCGACCGGTTCCAGCCCAGTCATGTCCGGCCGCATGGGATCGCGGTCGGAAGGCTGGGTCTTCACCCATTCGAAGAACCGTTTGTGGAACCCCGGCACGCACTGGAAGCCGCCCTGGTCCGCGTCCGTATCTGTCAGGTACAGCACGCCCTGGACCTTGAAAGTCTCGGAATGGGCCGACGTGTCCATGTCCCAGTGAATCAGTGACTCTTTGAACCCGTGCGGCCGGTCTTCCCGTTCCGGCGGCGTCATGTTGGCCCGGTCGATGCTCACCCACAGCTTCTCCTCGTTCCACAGGGTCTTGAACGCCTCGTATACCCGCTCATGCTGCCGGTTGTCCCACATCGCCTGGTGATGGTACATTTCGACGAAACCGAGACGGCGGGGCGGATCGGCGTACCAGGTCTCCGGATCGCGGGGGTCCAGGTCCAGGAACGCGGCGATGGCGGAAATCGTGGCTTCCAGGTGAGCGGCGGGTACGGCATCGGGTATGATCACGTAGCCGTTTTCGTCCCAGCAGGACCACTGATCGTCGGTGAACAACGCATATCCTCCCGGCATATCGTGGCGAGGCTAAAGCGGCGCGCCGGCACGCCAGGTTCCAGCGGCTCAGATCAAGGGTTCAATGGGCACTTCACGGCCCGTTTCGGCGGACCGGTAGATGCCGTTCAATATCTGTTGCACGAGGAGGCCGTGCTCACCCGGCGCCTCGGACGGTTTCCGGGTCCGCACGCAGTCGATGAAATGTTCCATCTTGAAGCGGAAACCATCCATATCGGGTAGGTAGTCCGGCTTGATGTTGATCATGGTGCCGGACTGGTCCTTGAAGACCCGGGGAGGAAGGAACTGCCCACCGGCTTTTTCGCCCATCAGCGAGAACGTCCATTCTCCCTTTCCGATATGCGCCGCGAAGGAAGCCTCCACGGAGAGCGTGGCGCCGTTGTCGAACCGGATCATCCCCACCGCCAGGTCCTCGACCGAGTACGTCTCGTGATCCCAGTCGGGCCACATGGAAACCGTGTCGCTGGGCCGGTCTCCCAGGTAAGTGTAGGCGCTTCCGAAGGCGCTTACGGGCTGGGGAGAGCCCATGAGATAGTGGGCCGCTTCGATCATGTGCACGCCGATATCGATCAACGCGCCCCCGCCCTGAAGGTCTTTGCGGCCGAAGACGCCCCAGTTCGGTATCCCGCGGCGGCGGAGGGCCAGACAACGTCCGTACAGGATCTTACCGAATTCTCCCCGGTCTATGAAGCGCTTGAGCATCCGGGCCTCGGGCGCGAACCGGTGCTGAAAACCGATCACCAGGAGGCGGCCCGTGTCCCGGCTCTCCTTAACCATTTCCGCGGCCTCTTCCGCCGTGATGGCCATGGGTTTCTCCACCAGGACGTCCTTGCCGGCCCGGAGCGCGTCGATGGTCGGTTCGCAATGGGTGCTGTTCGGCGTGCCCACGGTAACCGCGTCGATCGAGTCCATTGCCAGCAGTTCCCGGTAGTCCTCGAAGCAGTGGGGTATGTCGTACATTTCCCGGCAGGTATCCAGGGCGCCGGCGCTGATGTCCGCGACCGCCGCCAATTCCACGTCGTCCATTCCGGACAGGTATTTCATGTGTTCGCGGGCGATACCGCCCCCACCGATGAAACCGACCTTCGTTTTAGGCACACTGCCATCCTTTCTTCATGCCGCGGACCTCGTTTCCCGATGAACCGTCACGCCCGTTTCGCCGAAGGGCAAGTCGATACGGGGAACTGAATCGATGCATTTGTATTCAATACTATAAGGAACGTTGACGCGAATGCGCGACGCGCGCGGATGCAAATAATACTTTTGCGGGTCGACGAAATGCAAATATATTGCATGGTAAACCCCGACACAACTCTATCAAGGCACCAGGGAAGGCGCTTTGGCGGGCGTTTTCGATCGAGGTCCGCGCGGGCAAGGCCGCGTGCCTATTTTACGCGCAGTGGAGGTTCGATGTTCGGCGCTGGAAGGTGGATCAAGGTGTTTTCAGGGCTCGCGATGCTGCTCGCGGTGCCGGCCGTAACCGTGCTCGCCGCTCCGGCAGCGGCTCCGGCGGACCGCGTTCCGGATCAGTCGGGCAGGATCAACCCGAGCCTCGCCGTGGTGGACATCGTCACCTCGCGCGGCGATACGGTGGACAGCACGCGTGTCGACTGCTACTACCGCCTTTCGAACGAACTGTTCAGTTTCGTCCGGTCCGGGGACCGCTACGCCGCCCGTTTCGAACTCTCGCTGATCGTGATCGACGATGACGATTACCAGGTTACCGCCGAGACCATCCGGGATTCGGTCCTGGTGGATTCGGAAGTCGAGATGCGGGTGATGGACCATTCCCGCGCAAAACTGTACACCACCTACCTTCCCCCGGGCAAGTATGATCTCGAGATCAAGCTCTACGACCAGGATACCGGCAGCCAGCATGACATGGCCAGACCTTTCGAGGTGCCCGATTACTTCAGGGACAGGCTGAGCGTAAGCGACATCCAGTTCGCCGGACTGGTCCTGGAAGGGTCCTCCAACGTCGGCCTGGAACGCAGGGGCATCCGGATCGTTCCCAACCTGACCCGGGCCTTCGGCGAAGACCATACCGACATGTACATCTACTACGAGGTGTACTCGGACGCGGACGGAGAGGCGCAACAGCCGCTGTCGGCGGTATACAAGATCAAGTCGCCGTCGGGCAAGGTGATGCTGGACCGGGAGGAACCCCTGGAACGGCAGGGCCATATCGGCGCGTACAGCGGCCGGTTCGATACCAGCGACCTGCCCCAGGGGGTGTACACCCTCGAAATCGAAGTCGATGACCGCGCCGTTCGAAACCGGGCGAAGGCCAAATCGGAATTCCACATCACCTGGCAGTTCCTGCTGCCCCTGTCGACGGCCAGGAACTTCAGGGAGATCACCGAGCAGTTGAGGTATATCGCCAAGAACGACGAGTTGGATACGCTGAAGAAGTACAGGGACGCGCCCGCGGGAGAACAGAAAGTCGCCCTGGAGACGTTCTGGAAACGCCGGGACCCCACGCCGGGAACGGACCGGAACGAACACATGATCACCTATTACAGGCGGATCGCGTACGCGAACGAAAACTTCGACGACGGACTCCGGAAAGGCTGGCGCAGCGACCAGGGCCGGGTCTATATCGTCTACGGTCCGCCGGACGAGGTGGAGCGGCACACCTGGGACCGGTCCTACTCCCATCCGTACCAGGTATGGCACTACAACAACATAAGCCGTAGTTTCGTCTTCGTCGACTTCGACGGCTATGGCAGGTATCAGCTCTATCGGGTTTATTGAAACGGCGGTTACAGCCTATGGCGGCTTCCGTCCGGTTTGCCGAAATAGCCCTCCCTCTACCGGTCGACCAGGTATTCTCCTACAGCATTCCGGACAATCTCCTCGACACGGCCCTGCCGGGACGCAGGGTGTCCGTCGCCTTCACGAACCGCAGGATGACCGGCGTCATCTCGGCGCTTTCGGACACCTGTCCCGTGCAGCGGTACAGGCCGCTGTTGGACGTCCTCGACAACGAGCCGGTCCTGGACGCCTCGCTGCTCGAGCTCACGCGGTGGATCGGCCGGTACTATCTCTGCCCGTGGGGCGAAGCGATCAAGGCCGCCCTGCCCGCGGGCCTGTTGTCGGAAAGCGAACAGGTCGTCAGACGGGACGAACCGTGTCCCCCCGAGTGCATGGACCGGCTCCGCCGCGCCGCGCCCCGGCAGGCCGAATTGCTTGCCCGGGTTCCGGAACAGGGCGCCGTCACCCTGTCGAGCCTCCGGCGCAGGACCCGCATCCGGCAGCCCTTCGCGGCCCTTCGCGGCCTCGAAGCGAAGGGCCTGGTAACGATTTCGATCGGAGATACCGGCACCGGTCCGGGCATCCGGTACGAGACCTGGGTCGAACTGATCCCGCCGAAGGAGGAGGCGGACCGGATCGTGACCAGGCTGATCCCCCGCGCGACCCGGCAGGCCAGTTGCATCAACCTCCTGGCGCGGCACGGTGGCCGGCTGACCACGGAGCAGCTCCGTCACCTGGGCCGGATCGAACGGGCCGTGGTGCGGAGACTGGAGAAAAAGGGCCTGGTGTCGCTCCGGGAGGTGGAGACGATACGCGACCCCTACCGGGACGCCGTACTGCCCGAACCGGTAAAGGTCGATCCCACGGCGGAGCAGGCCGAGGCGCTGCGGGCGATCCACGGCGCCATCGGCCGGGGCGCGTTCAAGTCCCTGCTGCTCTACGGCGTCACCGGCAGCGGGAAGACGCACGTCTATGTAAAATCCATAGAAAAGACCCTGGAAGCGGGCCGGTCGGCCATCGTGCTCGTGCCGGAACTCGCCCTGACCCCGCAGGCAGTGCGGCAGTTCCGCGCCCATTTCGGCGATCTTGTGACCGTTTTGCACAGCGGCCTGTCCCCGGGAGAGCGGTACGACTCCTGGCGGCGGACCCGCGCCGGGGACTACCGCATCGTCGTCGGCGCCCGGTCCGCCGTGTTCGCGCCGCTGTCCAATCTCGGCCTGATCGTCATCGATGAGGAACACGAACCGTCCTACAAGCAGTTCGACGATCCCCCGCTTTATCATGCGCGGGACGTGGCGGTCGTCCGAGCGCGCACGGTGAACGCCGTGACGGTCATGGGCAGCGCGACGCCTTCCCTGGAGACCTACGCCAATACGCAGACCGGCAAATTCGAATGCTGCCGCCTGACCGAGCGGGTGGACCGGCGGCCCCTGCCGGGCGTGCGGATCGTGGACATGCGGGAGGAACGCAGGCTGGGGCGCTTTTCGATTTTCTCCGCTCCCCTGGCCGACCGGATCAAGGACCGGCTCGCACGGAAGGAGCAGATCATACTGTTCCTGAACCGCCGCGGATTCTCGCCCTTCGTCCAGTGCTACGACTGCGGACTGTCCGTGTCCTGTCCCAACTGCAGCGTGACGATGACCTACCACGCCGACAGCCTGTTCATGCGGTGCCACTACTGCGACCACAGGGACCAGGCGCCGGAGGTCTGCCCCAAGTGCCGTTCCAGGTCGATCGGATACCGGGGCGTCGGCACCCAGCGCGTCGAGGAGGAACTGAAGGAGCGGTTTCCGGACGCCCGCATCGTCCGCATGGACATGGACACCACGTCGCGGAAAGGTTCCCACCAGGACATCTTCCACCGCGTGCTGAACCGCGAGGCGGACATCCTGCTCGGCACGCAGATGGTGGCCAAGGGGTTCGACTTCCCGAACGTGACGCTCGTGGGCGTCATCTCGGCCGACACGTCGCTCAACCTCCCGGATTTCAGGGCCAGCGAGCGGACCTTTCAGTTGCTGACGCAGGTGGCCGGACGGACCGGGCGGGGAGAGCTGGGCGGGGAGGTGATCGTCCAGACCTATTCGCAGGGCCAT